>NZ_JBQSXL010000119.1:0-213 GCF_052378165.1 Halomonas sp. AOP30-A1-24 | reverse complement strand
GCGAATCCGTAAAGTACGCATCCGCTGCCGGGGACGCCCAGCGTTACCAGCGGTGAAGAAGGTGAAAACCTTCGGTTTGTCAGGAAGTTAGCGAGGTTTAAGTCGCTTGCTTCACCCGCTGAAAACAGCGGTTGACAAACATCAGGAAGTGCGTAGAATACGCCTTCCTCGCTGAGGCAAGCGGCTCCGGTCATCGAGTCGAGTGTTGGTAGT
>NZ_JBQSXL010000118.1:0-222 GCF_052378165.1 Halomonas sp. AOP30-A1-24 | reverse complement strand
CAGGAGAAAAATAGTAGAATGGATGTCGCATCGTGTGCATTTGATCTACCTATCAGCTTACTCGCCAGAGCTGAATCTAATTGAGATTTTATGGAAGCAGATGAAGTACGCATGGTTGCCGTTAAGCGCCTATCTTTCGTTTGACCGCCTCTGCAATGAGGTTCATCGCCTACTCGGCGGCTATGGAGTTTTGCACGCGATTAATTTTGAATAGGCACTTAC
>NZ_JBQSXL010000117.1:0-225 GCF_052378165.1 Halomonas sp. AOP30-A1-24 | reverse complement strand
GGTGCCCTCAATGAGCGGCGTATCCGCTTACAGCTATAGCCTTTTTTTTAACGCGCGCCGCAACGTGTCCTGGCTGACGACGTTACCTGTCTTCTCTTGAAACCTGGCATGGAGGACAGGCAGTTGATGGGGATACTCTTCAACCAATTGCTCTAACACAGCAAGATCACTCTCGCTGAGAAGATGGGGGCGTCCTTCGCGAGGCTTGTCTTGAAGACCTTCAAT
>NZ_JBQSXL010000116.1:0-229 GCF_052378165.1 Halomonas sp. AOP30-A1-24 | reverse complement strand
GGTTCGCAATGACAACGATTGCCGGATACGCTTGAGACGTATCACACAACAATTACGTATCAACGTTTTAAAAAACGTTAATGTCAGCATGATATACATTGTTAAAGAGCGACTGCCATAAGCAGTGATAAGCGACCTTTCACGTTAAAAAAAGAGAAAAGACCTTAAGATCTTTCTTTTTCTTTCAAGGTGAAAAAGCAATTCGCTTATCACTGCTCATCAACAGCAT
>NZ_JBQSXL010000115.1:0-247 GCF_052378165.1 Halomonas sp. AOP30-A1-24 | reverse complement strand
TTGAACGTTACCCGGATCGACACTGGCGGCGATGGGCTCGACACTCTTGCGTTCCAGCGGCAGCATCAAGCCACGACAGTAATTCTGAAAACCCTTCACTCGATCAGCATGGCCCAGGCGAGGTGCTAGCTCATCAAGATACGTCTCGAAGCGGTCGTGAAGTGCGTCGTTTACCATAATGCGAAATCGCTATACAGATGACACAATACGTATTGATAACATATCTATTTATGACACAGTAGTACTA
>NZ_JBQSXL010000114.1:0-259 GCF_052378165.1 Halomonas sp. AOP30-A1-24 | reverse complement strand
TACTACTGTGTCATAAACATCGTGATCGACTACCCAACGCTATCATGATCGCCTGATTTAGCTCCCATCGCAGGGTGGCGATGGAGTTAACCACGTGGCGTTGTGCGCGTTTTATGACCCCGCGCCCAGTAGCCTTCGGATACGGCAACTGTCTGGCAGGGGCTGATTTTTTTTTTGATCCCCACAACGTAGGCGCTCCATGACCAGAAAACCGTATGCGACCGTACACAGAGTGGCGTGGTGGTGAACCCCCCGCCAA
>NZ_JBQSXL010000113.1:0-289 GCF_052378165.1 Halomonas sp. AOP30-A1-24 | reverse complement strand
ACACCTACTGGCTCGACTTACATCGGCTACTTTTTAACCACTTTCCGGCGTTCAGACACACTTCCCCCTTTCCCCCATTGCTTCGGGCCGGGGGCGCCCGAGCAGTCAGTTAGGAACCAACCGCCTGACGAGATCGGATAGCGCCGTTTTATAGGGGTAGCTGTCACTCATGAGTACTCGGATTCGACGCGTATTGCGGATGATGACCGCGCCTACTTTGATGAGCTTGAGCCTCAGGTTGCTCGGACTCATGCGCGCGAAGGGCGTGTGCTTCAGATAAGTCCGTAAC
>NZ_JBQSXL010000112.1:0-295 GCF_052378165.1 Halomonas sp. AOP30-A1-24 | reverse complement strand
ACAGATGGCCTTTACGGGGTTCTTTGTACAATGTAGGAGCCGTTAAGGTTGCAGGCGTATAAACTACTCGCTTCCTTTCGGGTCGGCTTTATCAGACTGCTGATCGATATTGTCTTTATGAGCGCGCTTTTCTTTAACGACTTGAGTGCCTGGAATGGGCGCTGCTTTGCCTGACGTGTTGTGGCCAGGCTCTGAGCGAGCGTCTGGGTTCTTCTGGTTATCAACGTTTTCATCTGGCCGATAAGGGTGCGCCTCATCATGGTGAGACGCTTTTTGGGCAGCATCACCGCCACGA
>NZ_JBQSXL010000111.1:0-314 GCF_052378165.1 Halomonas sp. AOP30-A1-24 | reverse complement strand
AAGAATTTCATTGGCGCGCTTCAATTCGACATTTTCACGCTCTAGCTGCTTGAGTCGTTCATTTCCAGGCAGATTAGCCGAGCTATCTTCCTGCATGAGTTCTGAGCGTTTGCACCAGGCCCTTAAGGTCTCCGGTGAACAGCCAAACTTGCTGGCAATGGAGCAGATCGCCGCCCACCTGGACGGGTATTCGCCTTGCTGTTCAAGGACTAATCGAACAGCTCGCTCCCGGACTTCTGAGGAATATCGTTTTGGTGAGTTCATAACTCCATCCTCTCAAGATATGGAGTCTCCGGTAAAGCCGGGGCGGTTCA
>NZ_JBQSXL010000110.1:0-316 GCF_052378165.1 Halomonas sp. AOP30-A1-24 | reverse complement strand
CGCAAGGCGGCTGCTTTTTTCGCCCAGGCGGAGCTCGACCGCAAACCCAATTGATGGTGTCATTTATCGACGAGCATCGTGCTCAGTTCGGGGTCGAGTCGATTTGTAGCCAGCTGCCAATCGCCCCGTCGACGTATTACCACCACAAGGCACTTGAGACCGATCCTGAGCGGCGGACAGATCGATATCGGCAGGATGCGTTTCTTACCGCTGAGATTCAGCGAGTGTGGGAAGAAAACTTCTGCGTCTACGGTGCTCGTAAGGTCTGGCGGCAACTCCGCCGTGAGGGCGTTAATGTTGCTCGTTGCACCGTAGA
>NZ_JBQSXL010000109.1:0-345 GCF_052378165.1 Halomonas sp. AOP30-A1-24 | reverse complement strand
CACGCGTCACCAGGTGCCGTATGATCCCGAACTGGCGGCGGCCACTTAGCCACATGAAAGCATCATGAATATTTAATCTTTAACCCGGTGTTCCCACCACCCCGATTGCAACACCACAAGAGAGATGGCGAACAGGTCGAACCGACGTCGGGCCATACCGTGTAGCGCGTAGAGCATCAAAGCTCGTTTACGCTGTGGGTACCCGACGTGCGAATAGCCCATTAAGGTCCGATGTCCGTGTGTCAGGCATCCTTAACGAGACCGAATATACGCTCGCAGTCGACATAGCCGCCATGACCTTTTGTGCTTGCAAGCGAGGAGGAGTCCATATACGCGCTACGAGAA
>NZ_JBQSXL010000108.1:0-346 GCF_052378165.1 Halomonas sp. AOP30-A1-24 | reverse complement strand
ACTTTTGGTAAAAATCAAGCTGCTTTTGAAAAGCTGAGAATAGCTTATGAAGCATTTCCTGACTCATCTCATATCGAACATGCATTAGCTCATCAAAGAATTATTCTAGCTTGCGAAACTTTAGATGAAATAGTAGCGATGGCCCATTTTTGCGAAGCAGAGTCTGTATTGAATAGACTCGATTCCTCTAATGTTAATTTTTATGATAGTTACCCAATAATCACACTTTCAGAAGGCCATGTGAAGGTTTTGATAAACTTAGAGCAGCTGCAAGAGGCGAGGATTATTGCAAAACAATATTATGAAAGAATTGCTAAAGTTAAGAATTATAAGGCTAGTTCAAGGC
>NZ_JBQSXL010000107.1:0-349 GCF_052378165.1 Halomonas sp. AOP30-A1-24 | reverse complement strand
CTAGCCCGGATTTCTCATAGCACCTCAGCAAGTACCGCACCCAGGCCGCCATGCTATTAAAAACCTATTGGTACATCTTAAATTGCCTACTTTTTAACCACTTTCCGTCGTTAAGACACACTTCCCCCTTTCCCCCATTGCGTCGGGCCGGGGGAGCCCGAGCATTCAGTTCGGCACCAACCGCCTGACGAGATCGGATAGTTGCGCTTTATAGGGGTAGCTGTCACTCATCAACACCCGGATTCGGCGCGTATTGCGGATGATGACTGCGCCCACTTTGATGAGTTTGAGCCTCAGGTTGCTTGGGCTCATGCGCGCGAAAGGCGTCTTCTTCAGGTAAGTGCGTAAG
>NZ_JBQSXL010000106.1:0-367 GCF_052378165.1 Halomonas sp. AOP30-A1-24 | reverse complement strand
GTTAGTGTGGGGGTGTACACAATTCAGTCGCTCTTCCATTGGCTTTGTTTCCGATTCTAGTTTGGCTAACAGATATTAAGCTACCCACTCTATGATTAGCTAAACGTGCTGGCACGTTTATCCGAAAAATAAAGCCCACAAAATATGCCATGATTCGTTGGTATAAATAAATTATAATTTTAATGAGGCTATATATCCAAACCTCGCGCTTCTGTTGCATTTTCCGGGATGGCCGCTTTGGGTCGAAAGCAGGCAGTCAGCCGCTATTCACTGCAGCATCAAAAAACCACAATTAACCCAATCAATACGCCACAAGGACCAAATCCACTTAGCCCTAAAGCTAGCAGATTATACGTCCTCACGTCAC
>NZ_JBQSXL010000105.1:0-369 GCF_052378165.1 Halomonas sp. AOP30-A1-24 | reverse complement strand
CTGACGGGGGTTTCACCACCACGTCACTCTGTGTACGGTCGCATACGGTTTTCTGGTCATGGAGCGCCTACGTTGTGGGGATCAAAAAAAAATCAGCCCCTGCCAGGCAGTTGCCGTATCCGAAGGCTACTGGGCGCGGGGTCATAAAACGCGCACAACGCCACGTGGTTAACTCCATCGCCACCCTGCGATGGGAGCTAAATCAGGCGATTATGATAGCGCTGGGTAGTCGATCACGATGTTTATGACACAGTAGTACTAGTGCAAACGCATTGAAATCTCGCTGGGAGACATTCCACACTTTTCTAGCGCACACAAAAAACCCAGCCGGTTGGCTGGGTTTTCTGCGGTATAAGTGCCTGACGATGA
>NZ_JBQSXL010000104.1:0-399 GCF_052378165.1 Halomonas sp. AOP30-A1-24 | reverse complement strand
TTAGCGGTGTTACAGCCTGAGTGCGGTACTGGCTGAGGTACTATGAGAAATCCAGGTTAGGGTCCATTGTAGCCATATAGCGCAAGGACAGCGTATTAAGGAAGAGCAAATAAGGATATTTGTGGTACACAAGGAAGCATGAACAGGATGTTCGTGGTGTAGGATTATGGAGGAACTAATCATCCCCGGCCAGCAATGGCCGGGGTTTTTTTAATACTCTTTCGAAAAGATAGTTCGCTAATTAAGGTGTGGGTAACAGCAGCGGCATAATAAAATAAACAAACAGCGTAATCGCAATAGCGCTTACGAGGTTCATGGCAAACCCCGCTTTGGCCATTTGTTTAATAGAAATACGCCCTGTGGAAAATACAGCGGCGTTAGGCGGGGTGGATATCGGCA
>NZ_JBQSXL010000103.1:0-448 GCF_052378165.1 Halomonas sp. AOP30-A1-24 | reverse complement strand
AAGAACGCAAAGCAAGCCCATACTGCATTAAAAAAAGGCCTTCGTGTTCAAAAGTTTTCTCATAAAGCTCATATACTGAAAGTACTTTATCTTCATCGTCATTAAGTAAACGCTTCAAATATTTTGCATTCACAAGATGTTTATATACTGATGACTCGCTCCTTGAAATGTTTTTAACTACAGGAAATTTATAAACGGAAAATGCACCAATATAAGCAATTACAGCTTTAAGAATATCATCTTTAGATACGTAAAACTTAAAAAGTCTTTCAATGTAAACTCTGTGCCGAGTTGTTATATTGCCATTATTATAAGTCACAACACCATCCATTTTAGATGCTACATAATGGACATTTGGATTACACCCTAGTTCTAACATAGCACGAGTTAATGTTGACTCATTTGCCGGAACCCTTTGCGTTGTAGCAAGTCCTGCCAATAAAAGAAG
>NZ_JBQSXL010000102.1:0-464 GCF_052378165.1 Halomonas sp. AOP30-A1-24 | reverse complement strand
GTTAAAAGTGGCCTACCCGGTATGGGGATTGAGCTACAGGATGTCGCTATCATTAAGCGCCTGGAAGGAATAACTCACAACACACCAGCCTATAGCGGTTGGGCGAAACAATCTGAAACGCAGATGACGCCACTGCTAACTCAGCTTTCTGCAAATTCTATCCGCTACTTTGTTTATACGCCTGCTGGTAAACGTGCCCTGGGCCCTCAGACGGGTATTGGCTACCGTTGGGAAGTGCAAGTGCAATTTCGAGAGATGCCGAAAGTCCCTTTTCTGTCTAATGATCGATTCTACCCTGCGCCAGAACCGCTTACAGCCACGCCTGGCGACATAGCAAAAGTCTTTGATAGCACATCGTCTGATAACGATTATTGGGTAAAGGAAACATTGAATGTCTGATCAACCTAACCCAAAAGATTATTACGCTGATACGGCCTACGCACCGGCTAAACGGGTAGCATGGG
>NZ_JBQSXL010000101.1:0-500 GCF_052378165.1 Halomonas sp. AOP30-A1-24 | reverse complement strand
TATCTCGCAATGACAACGATTGCCGGATACGCTTGAGACGTATCACACAACAATTACGTATCAACGTTTTAAAAAAACGTTAATGTCAGCATGATATACATTGTTAAAGAGCGACTGTTCAATGAACAGTGATAAAGCGACGATTTAAACGTGCGACTTATCAATGGTCACAAAACAAACAAACGGCGTTGGATAAAAACCAACATAATGGTGGAGCCAAGCGGGATCGAACCGCTGACCTCCTGCGTGCAAGGCAGGCGCTCTCCCAGCTGAGCTATGGCCCCATTTTAGACACTTACCTCTCGGAATTTTATTCATCACAAGGCATTTTATGGCGAAGCATAGCCTGCTATGCGAGTCATAAAATAACGCAGAGATGGATAAAATCTGGTGGGTCTGGGCAGACTTGAACTGCCGACCTCACCCTTATCAGGGGTGCGCTCTAACCAACTGAGCTACAGACCCAAGAGGGGATCGTGCTTAAACCGTTTGCTCTATGA
>NZ_JBQSXL010000100.1:0-503 GCF_052378165.1 Halomonas sp. AOP30-A1-24 | reverse complement strand
TAAGTGCTTCTGCATAAATTATCGCGCATAATAAACAAAGGTCCATCAGAGTAAAACTCAGAACCATGTCTCGGCGCTTACGTTTCGTTTCTTTAACACCTGGCCAGCAACGTATCTTAAATGAAGCCTACCAATACGGCGAAAAGAGAGCACTACGTCGTCGGGCTCACGCAGTTCTGCTCAACCACAAGGGCCATACGATTAACCAGATTCGCGATATTATCGGGGTTAGGCGCGATACGGTATCGACCTGGTTATCCCAATGGGAAGCAGACGGTATTGAAGGTCTTCAAGACAAGCCTCGCCAAGGACGCCCGCACCTCCTCAGTGAGAGCGATCTGGCTGTGTTAGAACAACTGGTTGAAGAGTATCCCCATCAATTGCCTGTCCTCCATGCCAGGTTTCAGGAGCAGACAGGTAACGTCGTCAGCCAGGACACGTTGCGGCGCGCGTTAAAAAAAAGGCTATAGCTGTAAGCGGGTACGCCGCTCATTGAGGGCACA
>NZ_JBQSXL010000099.1:0-526 GCF_052378165.1 Halomonas sp. AOP30-A1-24 | reverse complement strand
GACCGCGTCACAAAGCTTATCGAACGAACTGTAGGCTGTTAACGGTAGCCACCGGTATTTGATTTCGCGCCAAAGGATTTCGATCAGGTTCAGCTCCGGCGAATACGGCGACAAATAGACCAAGTGAATGCGATGTGCCATCCAATCAAGAAGTTTGCGCTGAAATGCCCTGGAACGGTGCATTCTGGCATTATCCAGTATCACGACGGTGAAGGAGTCAGGGTCTTTATGTGCCGCAAACTGATCAAAGGCTTCTATAACGGTCTCAGTGGTCACAGAGTCGGTGGTCATGTGGTGAAAAAACTCACCTTTTCTGGTGAGAAAACCCAGTACATTCAGCCGTTTGCTATGTGGGTAGGCAGTGACTTCCCAAGGCTTGGCTATCGGGCTCCATGCATAAGGTAGTGACGATGATTGCGAGAAACCGGCCTCATCAAAGAAATAGAGATCGCACTTACCATCATCTTCCCACTCCTTCAATACATTGATCATCTCTTGCGTATGGCGGAAATCTGTTTCGTCACGC
>NZ_JBQSXL010000098.1:0-585 GCF_052378165.1 Halomonas sp. AOP30-A1-24 | reverse complement strand
ACCTAGGCATCCACCGTGTGCGCTTCATTGCTTGACCCTATAACCCGAAGGGGTCTGGTATCTCGCAATGACAACGATTGCCGGATACGCTTGAGACGTATCACACAACAATTACGTATCAACGTTTTAAAAAACGTTAATGTCAGCATGATATACATTGTTAAAGAGCAACTGTTCAATGAACAGTGATAAAGCGACGTCTAAAAACGTGCGACTTATCAATGGTCACAAAACAAACAAACGGTCAGGATAATGGTGGAGCCAAGCGGGATCGAACCGCTGACCTCCTGCGTGCAAGGCAGGCGCTCTCCCAGCTGAGCTATGGCCCCATTTTGGACACTTACCTCTCGGAATTTTATTCAACACAAGGCATTTTATGGCGAAGCATAGCCTGCTATGCGAGTCATAAAATAACGCAGAGATGGATAAAATTTGGTGGGTCTGGGCAGACTTGAACTGCCGACCTCACCCTTATCAGGGGTGCGCTCTAACCAACTGAGCTACAGACCCAAGAGGGGGATCGTGCTTAAACCGTTTGCTCTATGATCTGATCAGGTAATTCATTGTGGACGTTTACCGCGAGGA
>NZ_JBQSXL010000097.1:0-586 GCF_052378165.1 Halomonas sp. AOP30-A1-24 | reverse complement strand
CTGAACGTTATACGGATCGACACTGGCGGCGATGGGCTCGATACTCTTGCGTTTCAGCGGCAGCATCAAGCCACGACAGTAATCCTGAAAACCTTGCACCCGATCAGCATGGCCCAGGCGAGGCGCTAGCTCATCAAGATACGTCTCGAAGCGGTCGTGAAGTGCGTCGTTTACCATAATGCGAAATCGCTATACAGAGGACACAATACGTATTGATAACATGTCTATTTATGACACAGTAGTACTAGGCTAAAGCTGAGCACTGGAGGCAGAGCGACAGGTATGGCTTTTTCAATACACAATTGATTCTGCTCTTCGATGCATAGTAGGTTTCTTCGGCACTAAATTAGAAGGCTGGGAGGCGATGAACTCAGCAAGGCCGGCGGTCTCGCGACCAAAGACAGTGGAGGTGAAAGCTTTACGTGGTCCGGTATATGGACCCGAATTGTCAGCCTTTAATAGTGCCTTGGTCGCACCGTCGCGTGCTACTAAGGAATTCCTTTTTAGTTATTGGAGAAATAACCCTTTTGTACTAACGCAAGTTGCCGATGCAGATGGGCTGCTGCCAGCCTGATCGCCTTTCAAA
>NZ_JBQSXL010000096.1:0-589 GCF_052378165.1 Halomonas sp. AOP30-A1-24 | reverse complement strand
GGGGAGTACAGCCATGACACGATATGTTTTGACCGATGACATTTGGGAACAGCTTCAAGTCACCATGAAAGCAAAGGGTTGCCACCGCTGGCCCAATGATCGAAATGTGATGGAAGCAATACTCTGGAAACTCCGAACCGGCGCTCCCTGGCGCGATGTTCCAAGTGAGTTTTGCCCCTGGAAAACGGCCTATAATCGCTTCAACCGCTGGGCCACCAAAGGACTGTGGGAGCAATTTTTTTTGAGCTACGAGGCGAAATTGATGCGGAGTGGGTATTCGCCGACGGAAGTTACCTCCGCGCTCACCAGCATGCGAGTGGAGCTCGGCATGGAGAAGAGCGGGCCATTGGAAAATCACGAGGAGGAGCTACCACCAAACTTCATATGCTCGCCGATGCGCATGGAAATCCGGTCGATTTTGAAGTCACTGGGGGTAACGTCCACGACGCCACGGTTGCAGAGCACCTCATAAAGAAGGTCGATCAAGCCGACCACTTCATTGCTGACAAGGGCTATGATTCAGAGGGCATCCGTGACCATGCCAGGGCAGGGGGCATCAACCCGATCATCCCCAAAAGATCAAACAACA
>NZ_JBQSXL010000095.1:0-617 GCF_052378165.1 Halomonas sp. AOP30-A1-24 | reverse complement strand
CCCGGTGGTAGCCGCGCCGAGGTTGAAAAAGCCTGCCAGCTTGCCGAAGCGGCGTTTGATCAATACCGCGAAACCTCACTTGAAGCGCGCGCTCACTTCCTGGAAACCATTGCCGAAGAAATTGAGGCCATTGGTGCTGACCTGACCCAGCGCGGCGTGGCCGAAACGGGCCTGCCTGAAGCGCGCCTTGAAGGCGAGCGAGGCCGGACCTGCGGTCAGCTGCGGCTGTTCGCCTCGGTAGTACGTGCGGGCGAATGGCTGGATTTACGCCACGACCCGGCCCAGCCTGATCGCCAACCCATGCCGCGTGCCGACTTACGTCAGCGCCATATTCCGCTTGGCCCCGTGGCCGTGTTCGGTGCCAGCAACTTCCCATTGGCTTTCAGCGTAGCAGGGGGCGATACCGCCTCGGCACTGGCAGCAGGCTGCCCGGTGGTGGTCAAGGGCCACTCTGCCCACCCCGGCACTTCTGAGCTGGTAGGCCGCGCTATTCAACGCGCTGCGGCCAAGTGCAACATGCCGGAAGGGGTGTTTTCGCTGCTGTTCGGCTCAGGTCGCGATATTGGCCAGGCGCTGGTCTCAGACCCGCGTATTAAAGCGGTTGGTTTTACCGGCTC
>NZ_JBQSXL010000094.1:0-648 GCF_052378165.1 Halomonas sp. AOP30-A1-24 | reverse complement strand
TAGGCTTTGTACGAAAAGTTGGCTCGCAAGCAACGCTCTATGCAGGCTACGCATACCATCGCTCTGAAACTGCTCGCTAATTTTTCGTAGCGCGTTGCAAATCGACGTAACTCTTTAAGCCATCCAAAGCAGCGTTCTACCGCGTTTCTCTGGCGGTATCTGTGCTGATCAAAACGCCTCGGCAAACCAGGGCGTGTCTTGCGATGCATTTGACGTTGCGCAATAACGGGTTTTATACCGTGCCTGTCACAGTAACGGCGCAGTTCATCACTGTCATATCCTTTATCAGCGACCACGTAGCGGCTACGTTTGCGAGGCCTTCCAACACGGCCTGGTAGATAAACACTCTCCAGCGTCGAGATGAAATGTCGAGAATCAGCCTGCTGTCCTGGAGACAGGGTAAATGCCAGCGGCCAACCATGGGAATCACATACCAGGTGGATTTTTGTCGTTAAACCACCACGACTACGCCCCAATGCGTGATCTACCGGTTCTTCTGAGCCCCCTTTTTGCCGCCTCCTGCGGCAGCGCGGGTGGCACGTATCGAGGTCGAATCAATCATCCACGTATCCAGATCCATCAGTCCATCTTCACGCAGCCTGAGCTGTAAGCGAGAAAGGATAGCTTCAAACGTGCCATCATCCCGCC
>NZ_JBQSXL010000093.1:0-664 GCF_052378165.1 Halomonas sp. AOP30-A1-24 | reverse complement strand
TATCAAAGGCATAGCAAAAAAATTATTCAATTAACTCCTGTACCAAGTGAAATACAATACATTCCTAACAATTCAAGCAAGAAGGACGCCGAAGACGGCGCCTCTTCTTGAGGTGTTAAACGTATTATGGTCTTTGAGATTTTAGAGTTTGCGATTTGAAATTGCTGTTCACTTGCATTCAGTGTGCCATTGGATCGGACTCTAAAGTGTAGCGCTACTCCATCAGGAGGTAACGTCGTCTAGAGAATAAGTTATATATTCATAGTTTTAAGACTAACCATAAGGTTTTTAACGAATTCTTGAAGAAAAATTTATGGTGAAATTTTTAATCATTAGTGGTGGCTTAAAATGAATCAGCATATCAAAAAAGCATTACTAGATGGACGTTTGGTTTTATTGCTAGGGGCAGGTGCTTCTGCAGGTTGTAAAAATTCTCTTGAAAAAGATCCTCCTTTAGGCTGGGGCTTGGCCCAAATACTTACTGATAAAATAGGTAATGAACTTGATGAAGATGATGATTTGTCTGATGTTTACGCTGCTGCGAAGAGAGTTATTGGCATGCAAGTGCAAAGTATTTTTGAGACGCATTATAAACATTGTAAACCTTCAGATGAATATCGATTAATTGCAAAATATCCCTTTTTTAGAATTTACACATTAAATA
>NZ_JBQSXL010000092.1:0-671 GCF_052378165.1 Halomonas sp. AOP30-A1-24 | reverse complement strand
GTCTGCGCCTCGGTTTCTTCCTCGGGATCTTCTTCAACTTGCTTAACTCGAGGTGCCGGAGCCACCCAGGCTTTTAGGTATTGGCCTGCATAGCGGTAGAAATCGGGCACTACCTTTTCAAGGTGTTCGATGAACACGCGATTACCTGAGAATTTTGCGCCTAGATCTATCGAGGTAAATACTTCGAATGCGACAGGTTGAGCGTCGGTATTTTCTACATCCAAAATGTTGGGGTTTTTCCTCACTTCTTCTAAAGGCTTGTCCGTTGCCAAAGCCTGACCTTTGCGCATCGCTTTTATGCTAATGGCTGGGCTCTTTTCGTTACTGGGTAATTGCCGGGTGAGCCAGTTAATTTTTGCTGACGTGCTTTTTCTATCTTTAGGCGCGTCAAGCCGCATACTGCAAGTAATCGATTTACGCGTAAGATCGACAGTTACTGTAAGGTCTGATGCAGCGTTGGGTATATCAATGGTGCTTATTAGAAGATGCTCAGATGCCAGCCTTTCACAATCATCCGCTAGTCGTTGCTTTGGGTCATTCCGGTGGGCTCGTGGGAGCTTAACCGCTACCTTTTCTCCGACCAAAGGCCACATTTGAAGGCACAGCTCACGTTGTTCCTGATGCCAGCTACCAACGGTTTTTAGTACTTCTTCAGAGTTTTTATTAAGCTT
>NZ_JBQSXL010000091.1:0-676 GCF_052378165.1 Halomonas sp. AOP30-A1-24 | reverse complement strand
TGAACCGCCCCGGTTATTCCGGAGACCGGTTTGTTTGAGTCAGGCAGCTTCACCCGACTCCTCCAATTGACGATAATACGTCTTTTCTCGTTCTGCTGGTGGAACGTTTCCTATGGGTTCCAGCAGTCGGCGATTGTTAAACCAGTCAACCCATTCCAGCGTGGCATACTCAACGACATCTCGCCCTTTCCATGGTCCACGATGGTGAATCACCTCCGTTTTGAACAAGCCGATGATGGTCTCGGCCAGCGCATTGTCGTAGGAGTCACCGGTGGTGCCAACTGAGGCATCGATACCTTCATCAGCCATACGCTCTGTGTAGCGGATCGAGAGATATTGGCTTCCTCTATCACTATGGTGGATTAACCCTTGCCTGTATTTTCGTGCCCACAGCGCTTGCTCCAGAGCGTCCAGTACCAATCCCGTTTTCATCGACGTTGCTACGCGCCAACCCACGATACAGCGTGCATAAACATCGATAACGAACGCAACGTAAACGAAGCCAGACCAGGTAGCGACATACGTAAAATCGGCCACCCAAAGCTGATTAGGACACATGGCTGTAAAGTCACGTTTCACTAAATCAGGTGCTCGTTTCTGGTCGGGATCACTAATCGTCGTGAAGGGACGTTGGCCTCGCACCACGCCGCGAATTCCCATGCGTCGCATGAGTCGT
>NZ_JBQSXL010000090.1:0-720 GCF_052378165.1 Halomonas sp. AOP30-A1-24 | reverse complement strand
GTTCCGGCTCCAGTGACGATGGAGGTAGTGGCTTTTCAGATGGTGGCTCAGGCGGCGGTGAATAAGTTTACGCATAACAAACTGTTTAATCAGGACAAAATACAGATGGCTGTGTTTCATTCCTCAACAATTTTAACCAACTAAATTTTGCCCATTAACGCGGCGTTAAATTTTCAACCGAGTTTGGTGATGAATATTGAGATCGTAGAAAAAACAGATCATCTTAAGCTGATAGACGTCTGGGAAGCGTCGGTCAGGGCAACGCATGATTTTCTGACTGAAGATGATCTACAGGAGTTAAAGCCGTTAATTCTGGAGCAGTATTTTGACGCAGTTGATTTAAGGTGCGCTAAAAACGGTAACGGTGAAATTCAGGGATTCTGTGGAGTACATGACGGTAATATTGAGATGTTGTTCATCTCACCTGATGCACGCGGAAAAGGCATTGGTGCCATGTTAGCGGCCCATGCTATCAAAGAGCAGGGAGCATCAAGGGTCGGTGTAAACGAGCAGAATGAACAGGCGGTAGGTTTTTATCAGCACATTGGCTTTAAAGTGACAGATCGGTCGCCAGTCGATGGTCAGGGTAAGCCTTATCCGCTGTTGAATATGGCGCTATAAAAATTTAACAAGGCCAGGTACGGCGACGTCTTTTTCGTTGCGGCTTCGCCTTCACTACAAAGCCGTGCGTGCTGGTGGTGTTAGGGCGTGTCCTCATTT
>NZ_JBQSXL010000089.1:0-845 GCF_052378165.1 Halomonas sp. AOP30-A1-24 | reverse complement strand
GGCATTATCGAGCACCACAACGGCGAACGTGTCAGGGTCTTTCTGAGTCACAAACGTGTCGAAGGCTTCGATGACCGTCTCGGCCGTCACTGATTCCGTCGTGGTATGGTAGACAAGCTTCCCTGCACGGCTGAGGAACCCTAATACGTTTAGTCTTCGGCTACGAGAGTAGGCGGTCACTTCGCAGGGTTGACCGACAGGGCTCCACGCGTATGGCACTGACGACGATTGTGAAAAGCCTGACTCATCAAAATAGTAAAGCTCGTGCTCGCCTTCGTCTTCCTGCTGCTGAAGCGCCTTAAGGAGGCCCTGAGTATTGCGGAAATCCCTTTCGTTACGCCGTGCCTTCAGTGAATGACGAATGCGCTTGAAGCTGAGATCATTTTTTTTTTCAACGCCCGGCGAAGGGTCACCGTGCTAACTGTCTTGCCAGTCTCTTCCTGAAACCGAGCCTGTAAGGATCGAATCTGATGAGGCTGCTCAACAACCATTTCTTTCAATCGCTGGTTGTCGTGCTCGTCCAGAATAGGTGTCCGACCACTGCGGGGCTTATCGGCGAGCCCGTCAAGCCCCAACGTTTCCCATTGTTTGAGCCATCGAGAGACGGCATCGCGGCGAACCTGCAGAATGTCACTGATCTGGTTGATGGTATGGCCCTGACCACTCAGCAGGATGGCATTCGCACGTCGACGTAAAGCCCGCTTCTCGCTTTGGTGATAGGCCTTGGTTAGTGCCTGCTGCTCAGACTTTGTGAGAGGATCAACAAAGCGACGCCTTGCCATAGGTTTATCCGTATCAGTGATTTTAAAATCGATGTTACACGGAAATTTGTGATCAGGCACTTA
>NZ_JBQSXL010000088.1:0-938 GCF_052378165.1 Halomonas sp. AOP30-A1-24 | reverse complement strand
TTGCGCCCCTCGTAATGCTTCAGTCCAAACTCCTGCTTGAGTTCCTGATAATCTCGTTCGATGCGCCAGCGTCCTTTCGCTGTCGCCACCAGAGTGGTCAGTGACGTATCTTCCGGCAGATTGCTTAACCAATACTTCGCTGGCGCGGCGTCGCTTTGGGGCCATTCGATCAGCAACCACTCCGGTTCGCGCTTCTGCTGGCCGCGCGCCACACGCACTCGGACAGCGGTAAACCGGGAGCACAACGGCTTGTTGGTACCTTCCCGCCAGGTGATAGCCTGATAGGCATTGGCATCCAGCGACTTGGCCAGTGCTTGTGCCGACACTGGGTGATGCTCCGTGGTCTGCTGCCATCGTGTCGGCGGTCGCCCCAGGCCGGACCACTTCGGAGGCAGAGGCTCACTGCCAGGCGGCCAGACACTGATACCCTCCGGCACGTCAACGCAATAACTCAAGCCCCATTTTGCAAGCTGTTCTCGCCAGGGCGTCACTTTGCCGTAAGCCGCATCTGCCAGCACGATACCGGGCGTGATACCAGCCTCCAGTGTCTCGCGCACCTGCTGCAGGGCGATCTCCGGTTTGGTGGCAAAGTCGATCTCTTCTGGCACGCCAGCGCGGCGACAGCGCGCCGGATCGTTTGTCCATGATGTGGGCAAATAAAGCCGCCATGCGACCGGCAGGCTGGCCTGTTCGGTCGCCACCGATAGGCTAACGGCGACCTGACAATTGTCCTGTTTACCAATCTCACCGCAGTATTGGCGGCTAACGCCCACCGAATGCCGTCCTTTCTTGCGAATACCGGTGTCATCGATAATCCAGAAAGGCGTCGTATCGGGGGGAAGCAAGTAGGGTAGCACCTGCTGCGCCACGCCATTAAGCATCCCTCGGTCAGACCATCCAGAGCGAGCCACCAGGTGATGCAGCGACTGATGACAGGC
>NZ_JBQSXL010000087.1:0-1090 GCF_052378165.1 Halomonas sp. AOP30-A1-24 | reverse complement strand
TTTAAGTACCACAAAGCCATTGGTGATTTCACTGCCGATACCAATTCCACAACTTTCATGACTTTCATGACTTTCATGACTTTCATGACTTTCATGACTTTCATGACTTCTTGAATAACCTTTCTGCTCCTAGATTCAAGGTTTAAATCCAGCGGCTAAAAATCAATAGTATTACTCTAGTACTTGGTTTATTTATGATTATTATACCACTTTCTAATACAAAACCACCTTCTAATACGGCTTGCGAAAACCCTAATTATCCATGCCCTACAATAAATAGCTTTTAGCAAATACAGAAACCAAAATCAACACTTTAAAAACAACACTTCAGCCATTAAAAACATAAAGAAACACTAAAATACAAACACCTACTTACAGCCATCTCTAAAACTATTATAAACCTCTTTCAAGGGTGGCGAGGGGCGAGTATCAAGATTGCTTGAAAATATATTATAGTACTTTGAGAAACGTTTCTTGTCTCTTCTAAAATCCCAAGTCCAACTATTTTGGTAAGGTATAACACCATCGTCTACACGATTTTTAAAAGTCCTTAACAAAATACTCTCAAACATATAATTATTAATTATTTTAACGAAATTTCTAATCACCTCTGAAACATCTTGCAGACCATCCATAGTCAAGGAAAGTGGTTTTTCCAATATATCCTTATGTAAATCCAATCCAAGCTTAATAGCATTTTTAGCTCCGAGCTTTCCAAATCTGTGCACACAACAATGCCTCATCTCACATATTTTCTGGTAATCTAAAAAAGATTTTTCAACTTCAGCAGGTCGATTCCCTTTAATACCTGCAAAATCCTTTAATGCTTGCTTAACATTATAAGAACCGGAAAAAGAATATTCTTCAAGCAAGGCTTCAGCTAATATTTCAGGCTTATGGTTAAGTGCAGCTCCATAAGTAACATTTAAAGGCTCAACTAGTTTCCTAGAGTATTCATCCACGTTCACCAAGTGCCTAAAAATAGCTCTAAAGTAGCTTTCAACTGCCGACATATAACCAAGCAGAACCAACGTACCCATTTCTCGACTTAAAGAATTCAAAGGCAAATAAATAGTATTTATTTTATTAG
>NZ_JBQSXL010000086.1:0-1093 GCF_052378165.1 Halomonas sp. AOP30-A1-24 | reverse complement strand
ATGGCCCACGCCATGCGAGCCGTCTTGTTGGCGAGCGCCACAATCGCGACGTTGCGATGCTTTCGCATGGCAAGCCGTTTGATCCATTGACTCAGACCGTCTTCCTGCGTCACCGCATAACGGAGAACGGATCGTGCGCCATGCACCAGCAGCTTGCGCAGGTACCCGTTGCCTCGCTTGCTGATCCCCAGCAGGCGCTCTCGTCCGCCCGTGCTGTGCTGACGCGGGGTAAGCCCCAATGACGCAGCAAAGTCGCGTCCACGTTGATAGATAGTGCCGTCACCCAGCACACCGGCCAGAGCGCTGGCGGTAATGGGACCAATGCCGCGCAGCGTCATCAGACGCCTGGCAACGGGGTCGGTGTTGGCATGTTTTTCAATGGCCGTGGTTAACTGTTCTACACGATCATCAAGGTAGCGTAAGTCGTTCGCCAACTCCGCCAGCAAGCGACGAAAGTGGTCACTGAGCCCGTTAGAGGCATCTTCCAGCCAAAGTGGTAGCGCCCGCCGCAATTGCTGGATACCCGTGGGAGCAATCAAGCCATACTCCCCGACCAGACCACGGATCTGGTTGGCCTTGGCCGTCCGCTGACTGATGAGTTCTTCCCGGATTCGGTGGGTAGCCTGAGCATCCTGTTGCTCAACCGATTTTATCGCCACGAAGCGCATCGTGGGTCGGCCGAGGGCTTCACAAATCGCTTCAGCATCGGCCCGGTCATTTTTATTCGTCTTGACGTACGGTTTTACGAACTGGGCAGCCACCAGTTTGACCTGGTAGCCACGCGCCTGGAGCTGACGTGCCCAGTAATGCGCTGTGGCACATGCTTCCATGCCAATGATCGCGCCCTGGGGAACACGGCGACAAACCGCATCGAGCCACTTGGCACGGGTGTATTTGCCTCGCCACTGAGGTTGCTCATGTCGGTCAACGCCATGAACGTGAAAAACAGACTTTGCGATATCAACACCTACTCGACTAATGTTCATAGGGGCTTCTCCTGACTCTCAACGCTGATAGTTGTCCAACCCACCTATCAGTATGGCGCACAGACGCCGGAGTAGGGTGAGGAGGAGTCCATCCCATTGGGTAAGCG
>NZ_JBQSXL010000085.1:0-1103 GCF_052378165.1 Halomonas sp. AOP30-A1-24 | reverse complement strand
CCTGAATTCATAGAATAACTGCAGCACTTTGAGCCATTCGGTAGAAGTAGGAGGGCCAGCGCCGGCATCCTCCCTGCTTTACCGACCAAAGTGAAGCAGAGCATGGAATACCGGCAGCTGACCCAGACCCAACGATACCAGATTCACGCTCGTGCTGAGATAGGCATGAGCCAAAGACAGATCGCCAAAGACCTTGGCATTCATAACAGTACGATTAGTCGCGAGCTTCGTCGTAACGCGACTGCTGACGGTTATGAACCCGAGCTGGCTCAGCACCGTAGTGACAACCGGCGACGCACCGCCTGGAAGTGGACGAAGCGCCTACCCAGCATGATCAACATCGTCGCCAAGCAACTGCGTGAAGAGTGGAGCCCTGAGCAGATCAGCGGTTTCATGGCGCCTTTGATCGACAGGGGCGTTAGTCATCAGTGGATCTACGCCTTGATTTGGGATGACAAGGCTCGTGGAGGCGATCTCTGGCGGCACCTTCGTCAACCCAAGCGGCGTAGCAAGCACCGTGCTCACGCCAAGAGCGCAGGGCTCGGTAAAATTCCCAACCGTGTGGGCATTGAACACCGTCCCGCTGACGTCGATGACCGGCTCGTGATCGGTCATTGGGAGGGCGACACGGTGCTCAAGGGGCATAAGCAGTCAGGCCTGGTGACACTGGTGGAGCGCCGCAGTGGTTATTTAATGGCCGCGCGTTTGCCAAAGATAACGTCAGAACTGACCGAGAAAGCCATGATTCGGCTGCTCAAGCCTCGTCGCGGCGCAGTGAAGAGCATCACGCTGGACAATGGTTCAGAGTTTGCACGCCACGAGGAGGTTGCCAAGGCCGTTAGCGCGTCAATTTATTTCTGTGATGCTTACTGCTCGGGACAACGAGGCACGAATGAAAATACGAATGGCTTGATACGGCAGTATTTCCCCAAGGGAACAGACTTCCGGCAAATTACAGATGCCGAGGTACGACGCGTGGTCAACAAGTTAAATGATCGGCCTAGAAAGCGCCTCGGCTATCGAACACCGGCACAGGTGTTTCTGGGTGAATACTCAGGAGCCCTGAATACCGCAGGTGCTGCACTTATTAGTTGAATTCAGGA
>NZ_JBQSXL010000084.1:0-1127 GCF_052378165.1 Halomonas sp. AOP30-A1-24 | reverse complement strand
GTGTTTTACTCTGTTGGGTCTTTGTTATTTATACACTATAATTTATGCATAATCACTTAATCACTGTAGGCTTAATATGGCATATTGAGGCCAGAATGAGTATAGATACATACGAAGAGCAACTTCCTTGAGGCGGTAAATTGAAGGTAACTAAAACATCATGGGAAATTTCCTATTATTTTTCTGGTCCAGACATGAGATATAACGGAACATTTGTTTCGGTTTTTGGCAGTTCAATTGAAAAATATATTTCAGCGTTCAGCGAAAACTATCAAGAGTACGAACAACTAAAGTCATCGATACCAAGCGGTGGTGAGTTTTCAAAGCTTGGCAAAATGGGGATGAATATTCGTATCGGAAGTTTCGCTCAAGGTGTATGCATTAAGTCGTATCATGTGCCAATTGACACAAGGCAGCAGCTTGAAAAGGTTATTAGTGGCTACCGATATGCCGCTCAAAGAGCTCCGCAAATTCAGGAGTTTTTGGCAAATCTATAGGGGGGAAGCCTAACAAATGTAGGCTGTCGGACAAAATACTCGCTGTGCTCGCAATTTGCCGCAGCTACAGGAGTTAGGGAGGGTGGGCGCTGTGATCGGTTTCGTTATTGGGGCAGTCGTTCTTGTTGGTATTATTGGCGCCAGTCTGTCCAACAAGGGCGATTTGGATCGTTACCAGCAGCTCAAGAACAAGCGCAGGTTCAGTGGTAAAAGATTGACACCATCAGAGCAGGAAGAGATTGATCGCCTAGCACGAAAGTACTGGTGGTGGTAAATCATATGCCTAACAATTCATTCAAGCCGAACCCGCTTCGCGGGTTGGCTTAGTTCTGGCGTTATGCGTAAAGGAGTTTCAATGTTCGGGAAGAATTCAGCAATTCGTAAATACAAGTATAAACTACACCCAGCACTTGCAAAGAGGTATGGTGGTTCCCCTGTATATACTCAAGCTCAAGTTGATAAAACAATCGATGAATTAGGTTTTAATAAACGACATATACAGTACGCCTATTTAATGTATTGTGATGAAAATACATTCACCTCGAATACTTCCTTAAATGAAAATAGAGAAGATATGAGTAATACTATAGCTGCAGCAACTACTTTTGGCTTCATAGGTTCCATTTTTTA
>NZ_JBQSXL010000083.1:0-1138 GCF_052378165.1 Halomonas sp. AOP30-A1-24 | reverse complement strand
CGCTCGAACAGCGTATAAGCGAAGCCCGACAAGATCAGCCGCCACTGATTGGCCCACCAGTGCGTGCTGGAGGTCCGGTCAGCAAACAGGCTCAGTTGTTGATCCTTGATCCGGTTCTCCATGTCACCCCGGGCACAGTACTGCTCGTAGTAAAGCTTGAAGCCATCATCGTAACGGGAACTGATGATAAACCGGGGATTAGAGCCTAACTCGCCTTCTTCCAGGCGGGCCACCACCCAGCGTGAGTATTTCCAGGAGTGGGCTTGATACTGGAAGCGAAACGTCTCTGCCACTTTCCCTCCCACCTGCCATTGGGTCTTGCGCACCAGCATCATGGGCACATCCACTTCCTTGAGCAGCCGGCTGTTCTTGGCGATTCCCACGATGTAGTCGACGTGATGCCGATCACACCAGTTCAGCATCCGGGGACGACAAAAGTGGCTATCACCTCGTAACACGATGCGCGTATCGGGCCAGTATTGACGGATAAAGCGTACCAGTAAGGCGAGGATCGCCCAGCTATGGCGGCTGTCGCTGCGGTCACTGGTGCGCAGATAGCTCACCAGTAAGTGGCGCCCACAGAAGACATACAGTGGGAAGTAGCAGTGGTGATCGTAATAACGGTTAAAGAACTTGCCGGGTTGCTCGCCATGCACGGGGATGTCGGTGCCATCAAAGTCCAGCACGA
Organism: Halomonas sp. AOP30-A1-24; assembly: GCF_052378165.1. Lineage (NCBI taxonomy): Bacteria > Pseudomonadati > Pseudomonadota > Gammaproteobacteria > Oceanospirillales > Halomonadaceae > Halomonas > Halomonas sp. AOP30-A1-24. The sequence continues at coordinate 450 of NZ_JBQSXL010000083.1, read as the reverse complement.
TCTCCTTTGGTGGTTCGTCATGCTGTTCAATGAAGTGATGCCACAGCAACTCATGGGCCTTCACTATTGCTTGCCGATCGGCGTTCTGCTCCACCCGGCACAGCGTCGACTTGCCTGCCAGCGTATCCTCTTCACCGAGCGCTGTCTGAAGGGCCTGATCATAGCGCAGGGCCTCATGGTCGTTGAAATCTTCATAGCCAGCGGCGACACCGAACACCCGCTGACGAACCAAAGTGTCGAGCTTATGACGAACCTGTTCCGGTGCGCGGGGATCATGAAGCACGGCGGCCAAGCGGCGTGTCAGGCGATGCTGTTTATCGACTTCACGAAGCAGGAGTAATCCGGCGTCCGACGTAATGTGGCCCCCGGAGAAGTCGGCTTCAATTTGGCGGCGTGAGAGTGGCGAGAAGGTCAGCTTTTCAGGTACCATTTTGGAAGCGGCTGTTGGTG
>NZ_JBQSXL010000082.1:0-1162 GCF_052378165.1 Halomonas sp. AOP30-A1-24 | reverse complement strand
AGCAATTACAAAAATATTACGTTTCATCATTATTCTCTCCGTGAATAAGGTTGTTCTCCTAATGCCGCATAATTAGCGTAAGACAGCTGGTAGCGTTTATCCTTGATATATGTGATTTATTAAAGATCAATCTCTGACTTTATTAGTTAACTTGCTTATAAGTTGTCTTATTGTTAGCTGATCTTTGTTTATGACCCGATAAGTTTCAGTTTGTTTGTAAACGTAACGCTTTTTTTCAAACCTGTGTTACCTGAAAACGTAAGTCGATGATTGATGACATAAATTAATATGAAAAAAGTTAACAATTGTTAATTTTTATCGCTTAATAGTTTAGTAACATCCTTTATCCAAGTGGGGCAAATAAATAATCCTTGTTTATCTTTTTTTCGTTGACTATATTTTTTTTGCCTCTTACCTATTTTAGTTATATAAACTTTTTACCTTTTGGCTATCATGTATAGCTTACGTCTAACTACAAAGGAGTGTAGAAATGGATAAGGTAATGGCAGGAAATTACGATATTATGGACAAAAAAAGCTTTAGCTTTAATGGTGGCACTGATGATTTCGATGCCTTGAATTTTGATATAACACTAGAGAGTGTTCTGGGGTTGTATGGAGATTTGGGCAGCGACTCTTTAGAAAGCTTGCGGTCAACGCGCAAAAAACCGGTCGAATTAAAGAGAAATCAAAAGATGCTCTCATTATGTGATGGCCGGGCCGATATGTTTCTAGTAAAAGAAGGATGGGCGAGCCTTTGCCATGCCACCGATAAGCGAGGCCAGGATATATGTAATGTATTTATGCCTGGCGATATCATCGGTGTTCGAGAAAGCTTTTTTGACAACCACGATATTACTATACTAGCGCTTACTAACTGTAAGTTTGAAAAAGTATCGGTCGAAGATATACATAAACTTTTTAAAACCGATATGGACGTTAGAAAAGCGGTAATGTCCTATATCATGGTCAATGACAATATTACGATTGAACGATTAAGAAGCTGTACGCACCACCGTTCTGAAGAGCGTGTTGCCCACTTTTTATTAGAAATTTATACACGGTTCTGCTTTAAAGGGTTGTTGAAGACCAATATTTACGCATTTCCTATTACCCAGGACGTGGTAGGCGAGCTATTAGGCATTACTAGTGTCCATGTTAGC
>NZ_JBQSXL010000081.1:0-1170 GCF_052378165.1 Halomonas sp. AOP30-A1-24 | reverse complement strand
GTAAATAGCTTCAATTGCCGCTCTGAACCTGATGTATCTCAACTTCTCGTGCGTAATTAAGGACTGGCCATTGTATACACAGACTTCTAGAGAGGAGATGCCGCAATGGATGCCAAACAGCTACTCATAGATGCTCATCATCATCTCTGGGCTCTTGATGGCAGTGTTAGTTATCCTTGGCTTGAAGAGAAACCAGTAAGAGGCTTCTTTCTAGGCGACTATACATCAATAAAACGACCCTTCCTGGTTGAGGATTTGAAGCGCCATATTCCTAAGGGCTATCACTTGGCAGGCAGCGTACATTGCGAAGCCGAAGCACACCGCTCTCAACCTCTAAAAGAAACGGAATGGATTAACTCAGTCTATACAGACCATAAGCTCCCCACAGCTCATGTTGGCTGGGCTGAATTCGGAACCCCAAAATGTTCTGAGCAACTTGATGCCCAGATGAATTCGCCACTTTTCCGGGGCGTAAGAGCCAAGCCTGTCACAGCCGTAACATCAGCACAAATCAATCAAGTTAAAGGCAATGCCGGGAGCCTACAAGATCGCCAGTGGTGTGACGGGTTAATCATGCTAGAAGAGCGCAATCTTTCCTGGGATCTGCGTGTTCCCGCTTGGCACTTGAGTGACGCGGCAAAAACGCTGGAAGCGCGCCCTAAACTACGAGTTATCCTCAACCACACAGGGCTGCCTTGGGATCGAACTTCTCTGGGGGTCGACACTTGGCGTACGGGGATGCGCGCGCTAGCGGATAATCCCAATGTTGCAGTCAAGCTATCAGAGCTAGGTAGCCCTTGGCATGAATGGGACTATAAAGCCAACCTTGAGCTTCTCTGCGAAACTATCGATCTATTCGGGCCAAATCGCTGCCTCTTTGCTAGTAACTTTCCTGTTTCTAGCCTCGCAATAAGCTATGCAGACTGGCTAGGACTGGTCGAAGCTGCCATTTCCTTTTCCGCCCCCGATTATCGTCAAAACATACTTCACGATAACGCTTTGCATTGGTATCGGTTAACTAACTGAATACAGATGTATGAATATATCCACACAGGAGGTTTTATGACACTGCAAGGCACACAACTTATCGGTCAACAGGCCGTCACCGGTACTCAAGCCGATATTGTTGCCGTTAACCCGGCCACCGGCAAAACACTGGAACCACGTTAC
>NZ_JBQSXL010000080.1:0-1191 GCF_052378165.1 Halomonas sp. AOP30-A1-24 | reverse complement strand
GTCACAATATGCGTCCACTTCATTGATCCAAAGACTGGATCGATTAGTTCGCGGCTTTTTGAATTCTCGCCAAGAATACCCCCTCAAGGAACTCCTTTATGTCAGCATCGGTAAGCTCGTGGTTTTCAGGGCTCATAATTTTGCTTCTTTTAATGGCTAACACCAAAATCAGCGGCGAGTTTACGAGTCCGCTGCATTTTCTTGTTCAATGACTTTCATGCTATGAGCTAACTCTTGTTCAAGACTCATCATGTGTCGTGACATCTCATTATATTTACTTTTCGAATGATCTAAATGTTGTTTGATTTGGGCGTAATCTTCTGAAACTGACTCGTAATGTTGCATCAAACGATCAATATCAACTTCTCTATCACCGTCATGTAGCATATGATTTCGATGCTCTCTCAAACTATTTCGTTCATTCTCCAACATATGTCTTTTTTCTTGCAGCATGCTCATTTCTTTTTCATATGACATCATTTGATGACGAACCTGTTCAAGCTCATCCATAAGGTGATGCACTTTTAATTTTCTTCTTTTTATGAACTCCATTTCCTTCATTTTCTTATAAGCAATCTTATCTCGCCTTCTAACTTCTCTTATTTCCTCGACAATTTCATCACTAACTTGTTCATTCAAATTCTCTCTTGCTAGCTCAAGAAACCTATCTGCTTGATACATGTGAAATGTATTTTCAGCTCTATCTTTAAATTCTTTCACCAACTCTGGTCTGGGGCCAATAGTCTTTCCTTTAAATTTTTCCCACCAATCTTCCTTTTTATCATCAGTTACAAGAACTATGCCCTTTTTGGCTTCAATTGACTTGTCGATAACCTGATTCCAAACGATCAAATCTCCATATTTTCGACACTTCTCTGTGAATACATCGCTATCTCCAGATTTGATGCCATCTTTAAATCCAGGTGGAATTTTTTGCTTATAACGTTCCTCGCCATCAACAATCAAATTTTCTAGATCTTCTCTAGAATATGGCTGCCCTACATTATTCTCAAATATGGAAGAAATAGACTCTTTAATTTCATCATTAGAAATACGTTTGGTGTGAATCCCTTTGTTTTCTGACAACTCATTACAAAGAAGGTCAAAGACCTTATTGACTTGATTCATTGTCTGCTGACTAACAAAGGGGTGTTGACGAGCGTTATCCAAATCACTCCTTAAAGAGTTTAT
>NZ_JBQSXL010000079.1:0-1203 GCF_052378165.1 Halomonas sp. AOP30-A1-24 | reverse complement strand
GGGTAATCCTCCCATTTATAACCGGAGCGATAAGTAGAGTTGGTTAGGCCGCCATGGCCACCTTCTGTTTCGGTGTTATCCCACCCAATGCCATGTTCGGTCGCTCGTGGTTGTACGTCCAGAGCCAGCGTGTGGCAAAATCCTGTACTTCAGCGATCGAGTCGAAAAGATAATGGCTCAACCAATCATAACGGACTGTTCGGTTGTAGCGTTCAACATAAGCATTCTGCTGCGGATTCCCCGGCTGGATATATCGAAGTTCAATGCCTTCCTGCCTTGCCCAGGTAACGAGCTTACCGCTGATGTATTCCGGGCCGTTGTCACAGCGAATGGCTTTTGGCTTGCCGCGCCATTCGATCAACTGCGTGAGAGAGCGTATTACGCGCTCTGCCGGCAGCGAGAAGTCTGCATCGATGATCAGACCTTCCCGGTTGTAGTCATCGAGCACGTTGAACAATCGATACGTTCGGCCGTCTGCCAACTGGTCGTGCATGAAGTCCATAGACCAACAGCCGTTCAGAACCTGCGGTACCGACAAGGGTTCCGGCTTTTTCCGCACCAGTCGCTTCTTGGGCTTGATCCGCAGGTTAAGCTCCAGCTCCCGGTAAATCCGGTAGATGCGCTTATGGTTCCAGCCGAAGCCCTTCACGTTGCGCAGATACAGGTAACACAGCCCAAAACCCCAGTTACGCTGGTTATGGGTTAAACGCACCAGCCAGTCGGCAATCACCGCGTTCTCATGGCTCAGCTTTGCCCGGTAGCGATAACAGGTCTCACTGATACCAAAGGCCACACAGGCCAGCCGTACACTGCAGCGATCGGCATCAACTGCATTTTTTGCCATCTCTCGGCGTTGAGATGGCTTTACCACTTTCCCTCAAGGGCCTCCTGGCGAAGCTCGGATTTCAAGCGCTCTTCGGCGTACATCTTCTTGAGCCGACGGTTTTCGTCTTCCAGGTCCTTGAGGCGCTTCATCATGGACGCGTCCATACCGCCATACTTCGAACGCCATTTATAAAACGTGGCACTGCTCATACCGTGCTCGCGGCAAAGTTCAGGAACCGGCACGCCAGATTCGGCTTGCTTCAGAATCGCCATGATCTGGCTGTCGGTAAAACGTGATTTTCGCATGTGGAATCTCCTGTCTGTTCAGAGTACAAAATTCCACTTATCACCGCGATTATTTTTCGGGGGGATTACCCT
>NZ_JBQSXL010000078.1:0-1238 GCF_052378165.1 Halomonas sp. AOP30-A1-24 | reverse complement strand
TGTAGTGGTTCAATAAAACCGGACACCAACGTAGGTGGTAATATTGCCACCATAAGCGAGGTGTCTGATGACCAGGAAACGACGTACTTTTTCGCCTGAATTTAAGCAGGAAGCTGCCAGCCTGGTACTAGATCAAGGGTACAGCTATCCCCAAGCTTGTACCTCGTTGGGTGTCGGAGAAAGCGCCCTGCGACGCTGGGTTCACCAGCTTGCGGACGAGCGTCAAGGGGTAACGCCTAAGGGTAAAGCGTTAACCCCAGAACAGCAGCGTATTCAGGAGCTTGAGGCTCGCTGCAAACGCCTTGAGATGGAAAAAACCATCCTAAAAAAGGCTACTGCTCTCTTGATGTCGGACGACATGAATCGTACGCGCTGATAGACCAGTTGAGTGAGCAAATGCCTGTTGAAATGGTCTGTAACGCGTTTGATATTAGCCGCTCCAGTTACTACGAGTACCGCCAGCGGCGGGACCGCGTGAATGTTGAGCGTTTGGCCTTAAAGGCTCAGGTAAACCGCCTTTTCAAAAAGAGTCGCAGCTCAGCTGGCAGCCGCTCGATCAAGGGTTTGCTCAACGAAGAAGGCGTCACCATTGGTCGTTTCAAGGTTCGGCGTTTGATGAGCGAAATGGGGTTAATCTGTAAGCAGCCGGGCCCTCATGCTTACAAGCAGGCGCCCGTTGAGCGACCTGATATTGCGAACCATCTTGACCGCAAATTTACACCAGACCAGCCCAATCAGGTCTGGTGTGGTGACATCACCTATATCTGGAGTGGCCAGCGTTGGAGCTACCTGGCCGTTGTGTTGGATCTTTATGCTCGTCGTGTTGTTGGCTGGGCCATGTCGTCCAGTCCGGATGCAGGTCTTGTTGTGAAAGCGCTGGATCATGCCTGGGAACAACGTGGTCAGCCAAAGAGCGTCATGTTCCATTCCGATCAGGGTAGTCAGTATGCCAGCCGCAAGTTCCGCCAAAGACTTTGGCGCTATCGAATGAAACAAAGCATGAGCCGACGTGGCAACTGCTGGGACAACTCGCCGATGGAAAGGTTGTTCCGGAGCCTGAAATCGGAGTGGATACCGGCTTTGGGATATCGAAATCTACCTGAGGCCAAGAAAGACGTTAGTGGCTACCTGATGGGTTACTACAACCAGCAGCGCCCTCACTCATTTAACGATGGTATGCCTCCCGTTGTGGCTGAGGAAAATCTTAAATTACTGTCCGGTATTAGTTGACCACTACA
>NZ_JBQSXL010000077.1:0-1243 GCF_052378165.1 Halomonas sp. AOP30-A1-24 | reverse complement strand
GATCGTAGCTCACCCCATGACGAACAAGGATACGCTGGATAACCAAGTCTTCACGGTGAGCTGGCATAGAATAAGCAGGGACTTGCCAGCCGCGCGAGCGTAATTTGTCGGCCAGGTCATAGAGCGTATAACCGCCAATATTTGCTCCCTCTTTCAGCTTCCATGCCAACGCAGGAATACCTTCATTGCTGTTCCCATCAAAGAGGATTTCGAAGGGGCCTAGTTTACTAATCTCATCTGCAATATGCTGCGCGGTAGCGTAACAGGCATTATGGATTTTGGCGTAACCTTCACGGCCAAGTCGCAGGAAGTTGTAGTACTGCGCAATGATTTGCCCGCCGGGGCGCGAAAAATTGAGCGCGAATGTCGGCATATCACCGCCGAGATAGTTAACGTTAAAAATGAGCTCTTCGGGCAAGTCTATTGCTTCACGCCAGACCACCCAGCCAGCTCCCAAAGGTGCAAGCCCAAATTTGTGGCCAGACGTGTTAATGGACTTTACTCTCGGGAGTTGGAAGTCCCACACTAGATCTGGCGCGCAGAACGGAGCCAAGAAGCCCCCACTGGCACCGTCAACGTGCATAGGAATATCCAGGCCGGTTTCTTGTTGCAATTGATCCAGCGCTTCGCTGACAGCTTTTACTGGCTCGTATTGGCAAGTAAAGGTAACGCCCAGCGTTGGTATGACGCCAATCGTATTTTCATCAACGCGTTTGATAACTTCCTCTGGGCTCATAATCAAGCGATCGCCTTCCAGCGGAATTTCACGCAGTTCAACATCAAAATAACGGGCAAATTTGTGCCAGCAAATTTGTACTGGCCCACAAATCATATTTGGTTTATCAGTGGGCAACCCTTCTGCCGCACGTTTTTTCCGCCATTGCCACTTAAGCGCTAGCCCGCCAAGCATTGCGGCTTCTGAAGAGCCAATCGTCGAGCATCCCATGGTTGTTTCTGGCGAGGGTGAGTTCCAGAGATCTGCTAACATCCTAACACAGCGTGCTTCGATCTCCGCAGTTTGTGGATATTCATCTTTATCGATCATGTTTTTATCGATTGAAAGATCCATCAAATTACGAATTTCATCATCAACCCACGTTTGGCAAAATGTTGCCAGGTTCTGGCGGGAATTTCCATCAAGCATTAATTCGTCACGAATGGCGCTAAATACATTGTGAGGATTCCGTTCCTCATCGGGAAACCCGGATTTCGGCAACGATGTCGCCAAGTCAATTGATGCATA
>NZ_JBQSXL010000076.1:0-1255 GCF_052378165.1 Halomonas sp. AOP30-A1-24 | reverse complement strand
TGATCTTGCCCAGTAACGATGGACACCTCAAGAATGTAATACACTGCAACGAGGTGAACCATGGCAAGATCGACGACATCAATGAAGAAAAAATCCTATACCCGTTACTCAGATACCTATCGGCAAGAAGCGTTAGCGCTTGCTGATCGCATAGGCGTTGCCGCAGCGGCTCGTGAACTGGGCATACACTCGAGTCAGCTTTATCAGTGGCGTTCTAAGGTTCAGCAACAGCAAGATACATCTGAGCGAGAGCGGTCGCTGGCAGAAGAAAACGTTCGTCTGAAGCGGCAATTAGCCGAAGCCAATGAGGAGCTGGCTATCACAAAAAAGGCCGCGGTGTACTTTGCGAAGAGCCTGAAGTGAAGTACGCCTTTATCCATCGTCATCGCCAGGCTTTCAGTGTTCAGCGCATGTGCCATGTTGTTGGGGTCGCTCGAAGCGGCTACTACGCTTGGCGACAGCGCGAAGGAGGTCTGTCTCTAAAGCGCAGCCAGCAAGCCGTTCTCGATAAGCGTGTGGCTGCGGCGTTTCACCAACGTAAAGGCCGCTCAGGCGCCCCGAGATTAGCTCTAGACCTGCAAGATGACGGAATACCGGTGAATCGCAAGACCGTGGCTGCCAGCTTACAGCGACAAGGCCTGCGTGCTAAAGCTGCCCGTAAGTTCAAGGCCACCACAAACTCTCGACATTCGCTACCTGTTGCGCCAAACCTGCTAGAGCAAGACTTCAGGGCTTCAGCCCCTAATCAAAAGTGGGTGGGTGATATCACCTACTTGGCGACGGGTGAAGGTTGGCTTTATCTTGCTGTGCTAATTGATCTTTACTCTCGCAAAGTCGTTGGTTGGGCAATGAGCGAGCGTATGACGGCAGATCTTGTCTGTGATGCACTACAAATGGCGCTATGGAAACGTAAAATGCCAACAGGCGTGATCGTCCATTCAGATCGAGGTGGTCAGTACTGTTCGACGCTGTATCAGTCGCTACTGACGCGACATGAACTCAAGTGCAGTATGAGCGCGAAAGGCAACTGTTATGATAACGCCTGTGCCGAAAGCTTCTTTCACAGCCTCAAGGTGGAAGCGATCCACGGCGAGAACTTTAAAACGCGAGATATGATGAGACGCCAGGTGTTTGAATACATCGAACTGGACTACAACAAGCAACGACGGCACAGTGCTATAGGGATGATCAGCCCAGAGGCGTTTGAAGTCCGAATGATCGCTTAAACGAGTGTCCACTGTTGCTGGGTAAGATC
>NZ_JBQSXL010000075.1:0-1292 GCF_052378165.1 Halomonas sp. AOP30-A1-24 | reverse complement strand
GAGGGTGTTCAAAACTTTGTGTCAGTTTGGTCATTATAGGTCGATATGACCGTCCAGGCGTTTTGGGAAATGTATCGCCATTTGCGACAGCGTCAGGTTCCAATTTTGCACAGGGTGAGTCCAGCGTTCAGAGGCCTTGAGAATACCCGCATACAGCAGTTTCAACAGGCTATTTTCGTTGGCAAACCCACCCTTGGTCTTGGTGAGTTTTCGGAACTGCCGGTGCACGGCTTCAACGGCGTTAGTCGTGTAGACAGCTTTACGCACATAGTCGGGGTACTTGAAGTAGGCCGATAGTGTGGGCCACTTATTGCGCCAGGAAGCGATGACAAGCGGGTATTTGTCGCCCCATTTGGCTTCCAACTCGTCCAATGCCAGCTCGGCGGCATTGAGCGTAGCCGCCTTGTAGACCGCCTTCAAGTCGGCCATGAAGGCCTTTTGATTTTTCGAGGCGACGTACTTCAGCGAGTTCCGTATCTGGTGGATGATGCAGTGTTGGATCTCGGTGTTGGGATAGAGGCTTTCAATCGCTTCAGGGAAGCCTTTCAGGCCGTCAACACAGGCAATGAGAATGTCCTGGACACCACGGTTATAGAGGTCGGTGAGCACACTTAGCCAGTGGTGAGCGCCTTCCTGGTCGGAGAGATACAGGCCGAGAAGCTCCTTCTTGCCCTCGATGTTCAGCCCCAGAATGGTATAGACGGCCTTGCTGGTATAGCGGCCATGTTCCCGGATCTTGTAGTGGATCGCATCAAGCCAGACAATGGGATAGATGGCCTCCAGGTCACGCTCGCGCCAGGCCTGAAGCTCCGGTATCAGCTTATCGGTGACGGCATTGAGGGTGCCGTTGGAAAGCGAGATGCCATACAGGTCGGCAATATGCGTGCGAATGTCCTGATAGCTATTGCCCAGAGCGTATAGCGCAATGACTTTGCGTTCCAGTTCGTCGGTTAACTGAGTCTGGTGCTTCTTGACGATTTGCGGTTCAAAGGTGCCATTGCGATCGCGCGGTGTGGTTAGCTCAAAGCGGCCTGCAGGGCTTTTCATGGTCTTGGGAGAGCCCCCGTTTTTGCGGTTGGGCGTCTCTTGATTGTCGAGATGCGCGTCGAGCTCCGCCTGCATGGCAGCCTCGGTCAACTGCTTGATGAGCGGCGTCAGAATGCCCTCCTTGCCGGTGAGATCTTTCCCTTCTCGCAGGGCTTTCAGCGCCGCGTCCATGTCAAATGTTGGTTGTGTCATACATCACCTCTTTCCTCTTAGGGTAGAAGTGACACAGAATTCTGAACACTACC
>NZ_JBQSXL010000074.1:0-1384 GCF_052378165.1 Halomonas sp. AOP30-A1-24 | reverse complement strand
GAGCTATGGTGATTTCTGGTGTATGGAAGCAGGCTGAAGGGGTGGCGTATCCTGTTGGTTGATCACCGCCAAGATCACAACCAACAGAGGAATGATACGCCATGTCCAAGTCTAACCTGCACGCTCTTTCACAACCAGAGGTGGCCACCACCGACCCATTGCACGAGCTGATCCGTCAGGGTGCCCGTGACCTGATTGCCAAGGCGGTCGAGTCGGAGCTTCAGGGCTTGCTGAACCAGTATGCCGATGTTTCAACACCTGATGGGCGCCAAGCTGTGGTGCGCAACGGACACCTACCTAAGCGCACAATCCAGACAGGCGTTGGGGATGTTGACGTTCAGGTGCCCAAGGTCAGAGACCGCAGCGGCTCCGGCATTCGCTTTAACAGCCAGCTCCTGCCGCCGTACTTGAAGCGGGCTCGGAGTCTGGATGAGCTCATCCCTTGGCTCTACCTGCGAGGGGTCTCCTCTGGCGACTTTCAGGAGGCTCTGAACGCCTTGGTCGGTGAGCAGGCCAAGGGGTTGTCCGCCAATACGGTGACCCGGCTCAAGGCCCAGTGGCTGAAGGAGCACGAGGAGTGGTGTCACCGTGACCTGGGCCAGAAGCGCTACGTTTACTGGTGGGCGGACGGTGTCTACAGCAATGTCCGCCTGGATGACCGGCTCTGCCTGCTGGTGATCATTGGGGTCACTGAGCACGGCCACAAGGAGCTGGTGGCTGTTGAAGATGGCCACCGGGAGTCTGAAGCCAGCTGGCGTGAGCTGCTCACTGGCTTGCGGGAACGTGGCCTGGATTATGCGCCCAAGCTGGCCGTAGGCGACGGGGCTCTGGGCTTCTGGAAAGCGCTGAGCAAGGTGTTTCCGGAAACCCGGCACCAGCGGTGCTGGGTGCACAAGACCGCTAACGTACTGGACAAGCTGCCCAAGTCAGTACAACCGAAAGTGAAGTCAGCCTTGCACGAGATCTATCTGGCGGAGACCCGTGACAGCGCACACAAGGCCTTTGACAGCACGTTGAAGCGGTTTCAGGACAAGTACCCGAAGGCCATGGAAAACCTTGAGAAGGACCGGGACGAGCTGTTGGCCTTCTACGATTTCCCGGCCATTCACTGGATTCACTTGCGGACCACCAATCCGATTGAATCCACCTTCGCCACCGTGCGGTTAAGAACCAAGCAGAGCCGATCCTGCGGCTCTCGCGACACCACCTTATCGATGGTGTTCAAATTACTCCAATCCGCCCAAAAACGCTGGAAGCGGATCAAGGGGTTCGACCAACTGAAGCTGGTCGTGGACAACGTCCAGTTTCGGGATGGAGAGCAGGTGGATGATCAAACTGGCAGAGACGCCGCCTGATGGTCATACACCAGATTTGACAATAACTC
>NZ_JBQSXL010000073.1:0-1411 GCF_052378165.1 Halomonas sp. AOP30-A1-24 | reverse complement strand
TACTACAGCCGTAACTATGAGCCTGATCGTTCAGCCAGATTCATATGGCGTTGTTGTTGCTGACAATGACATTGCCATGCTTTGTATTGGTGCTTTCGTCGCCAGTCCGACCAGTGAAGGACATGTGACAAGGCCTGGGAGCCTCTCCATAGCACTTTTCCCATGAGTTGCCTGAGTTCGGATAAGGTCCACCCGATCCTTCCTGGCCGCTTTTTTTTTGCGACTGACTGGCTTGTCGAATGGCTACCAATAGGGCGTGTGCCAGCAGCGATAAGGTAATATGGCGGTACCAACTGTGCCAACGTCTCACTTCATAGTCATCAAGGCCACACTCGCCCTTGGCTGTCTGGAAACCCTGCTCAATCTTCCAACGCTGCCCCGCGACTTTCACCAGTGTGTCAAGCGATACCCAGTCCCGCGGTGCATAAACGACGTAATAAGCTAGCTCATTGGGTGCCGAGAGACTGCGCCGTATCAAAAGATAGTGCCCCCAGCGCTGCGCTTCTGCTGTCAGCTGCAATCTCATTAAAGGCATCAGGGACCAATCGTACCAACGCTCGCCCTTACTGCCTGAACCGGCAGACAACGTTTGCCATGCATCATCGGGGAGTGACGCAGCCATCTCGTCAGCTCGCGTATACTGAAAACTCTGCCACCATAAAGGCTCGTTGCAGGCCACTTCCAACACAAAGGGCTGTTCTTGCTCTTCAAGCCAAAGGCGCAGGCTTCGGTTCCCCCCATAAACGCTATCCCCAGTGACCCAGGCAGCGGGAATTCCTTGATTCAGCGCTTTTTCAAGCATCTGGCGCGCGAGTTCAGGTTTGCTGGCAAACCCTGCGTCATCCGGGATACCGGCACGCCGACAACGTTCGCGATCCTGTGTCCAGGATTTGGGCAGGTAGAGAGCACGATCCAGAAACGCATGGCCTGCCTGGCTAGCATACAGAAGAAAAACACCAATCTGGCTATTCTCGATACGACCGGCGGTGCCACTGTACTGACGCTGAACACCCGCTGAGTGCTGCCCTTTTTTGATAAAGCCTGTTTCGTCAAGCACGAGAACGCCGTCACGAGCACCCAATGTCTCAACTACCCATTGCTGGAGAATATCGCGTGCTGCCGCCTCATCCCAGCGTGCCCGGTCTAGAAGATATTGCACACCATCGGGTGTAGCGTCCCCGCCCCATTCAGCAAGATGCCACCCATTTTTACGTTCGCACTGGCTGAGCAACCCCTTGATGTAGCGGACGGCCCGATCACGCGTCTCCGAACGAGGAAAGAGTGGGCCTAACCGAGCAGCCAGGTCATCCAACAATGCTGAAATAGGGAAATCCAGTTCCTGCATTTTCACCTCGTGACTGTCTTGATGCCAATCACTTAAAGTGTAGCTCACTCAGTTACGGCTGTAGTA
>NZ_JBQSXL010000072.1:0-1418 GCF_052378165.1 Halomonas sp. AOP30-A1-24 | reverse complement strand
TGGAGCCCTTGCGTACCTGCAAGCACCTCATTTTCATGGTCGTTAAGATCTTGATAGCCAGCGGCGATTCCAAACACGCGCTGACGGACCAAGGTGCCGAACTTGTGGCGAATTTTATCTGGTGCCAGAAGATAATGAAGTATCGATGCCAAGCGACGTGTAAGTCGACATTGCTTGTCGTCTTCCCGTAGCAAAAGTAACCCTGCATCGGAGGTGATGTGACCTCAACAAGCCAGCTTCAATTTGGTGCCGTGAGAGTAGCGAGAAGGTCAATTTTTCAGGCATTATTTTGGAAGTAACTTTTGATCTTGGTTTTGATGCAAGATCTTGAAAATTTAAAATTGCCAATCGTTTTCTTTTATACGCCATGAAAAATTTAAGTTAGGGTTTATCTGACAAGTTGTCTTCGTGATGAGTTCCTATCGCTTTCATAATGTGGACTGTCTGCCAACGAAATCTCTGAATAGGGTTGGCAGACAGTTTTGAAAAGCATAGTCAGAAACGTATCCAGAAACGTGTTTCCAGTTTAAACTTCATGCTGAAGTATCAGAAGATAGTAGCATCCTGATTGTTCTGGCCGATGAGCACCAAGTCAACATGCTCATCTGAAAGTGCAAACGCCTCCAGAATATCGTCACGATCCTCGTCACTCGCCAACTGGTTCAACCAATATTCCTTGCCTTCAGCATCACTGGGGCGACCCAGAGTATTGTTGTACAGCGCCTCAATAAAATCACTGTTATTGAGGTTGCTGCCATAACGGTTGATGAACTCATCAGAGGCCATGAAAATCTCAGCGATATCATCCAGGTCCAGATCGTCTTCGCCCCGCATCTGGTTACTCCAGTAAGTCAGACCAGCTTGGTCTGGAGCACGATCGAACGCAGCGCTATACAAAAGTGTCACTTGCTGGTCATAGGTAAGCCGGTCCTCGTTAAAATCAATCCGATCATCCCAGTCACTCTGAATATCCAATCCATCGATGTTATTCATGTCATTTGAGTCATTCCGACGATTCCAGTCATTAAGTTCACCGTCAAAAATTTCAAAATACACGCCGTCGCCACGATCTTCATAAATCGTTATATCATCATCGTTCCACTCGGTTTTGACGATACGGTTGCCCTGAACGCTGTAACGATCGTCGTTATCAATGGCCTCATTTTCCCAGCGGCCATCGTCCCATTCCCGAATAGCTAAAACATGCCCATCGGTAATATCAAACTGGTAACGGTTGTCAGACATAAACTATCCCCTGTTAGAGATCACATGACACAAGATTGATTGGTCAGAAATTGCTGTTAACGGTTCTAATTCCCGTCGCTTGAAGCCATAGCAATAGTCCTTGATGCAAGCAGCACGATCTACATCCTCTAACTGAGTGGCTCATGTGCCAAGATATGACTCGAAACGTTCAT
>NZ_JBQSXL010000071.1:0-1729 GCF_052378165.1 Halomonas sp. AOP30-A1-24 | reverse complement strand
AGCTCTTTAACAATTTGATCAGGTAATTCATGTGGGCGTTTGCCGATGAGGGTGACAAGTCACCAAATATCAAGGCAAGCGCACAAGAAGAATTTTCGAATTCTTCAAATTCGTTTGAACCTTGAGCCAGGATTGATTCACCTTTGTCACTTTCGAGTGACAAGTAAGAATCACACTGATTTTAAACTGAAGAGTTTGATCATGGCTCAGATTGAACGCTGGCGGCAGGCTTAACACATGCAAGTCGAGCGGTAACAGGGGAAGCTTGCTTCCCGCTGACGAGCGGCGGACGGGTGAGTAATGCATAGGAATCTGCCCGATAGTGGGGGATAACCTGGGGAAACTCAGGCTAATACCGCATACGTCCTACGGGAGAAAGGGGGCTCCGGCTCCCGCTATTGGATGAGCCTATGTCGGATTAGCTGGTTGGTGAGGTAATGGCTCACCAAGGCAACGATCCGTAGCTGGTTTGAGAGGATGATCAGCCACATCGGGACTGAGACACGGCCCGAACTCCTACGGGAGGCAGCAGTGGGGAATATTGGACAATGGGCGCAAGCCTGATCCAGCCATGCCGCGTGTGTGAAGAAGGCCTTCGGGTTGTAAAGCACTTTCAGCGAGGAAGAACGCCTGTCGGTTAATACCCGGCAGGAAAGACATCACTCGCAGAAGAAGCACCGGCTAACTCCGTGCCAGCAGCCGCGGTAATACGGAGGGTGCAAGCGTTAATCGGAATTACTGGGCGTAAAGCGCGCGTAGGTGGCTTGATAAGCCGGTTGTGAAAGCCCCGGGCTCAACCTGGGAACGGCATCCGGAACTGTCAGGCTAGAGTGCAGGAGAGGAAGGTAGAATTCCCGGTGTAGCGGTGAAATGCGTAGAGATCGGGAGGAATACCAGTGGCGAAGGCGGCCTTCTGGACTGACACTGACACTGAGGTGCGAAAGCGTGGGTAGCAAACAGGATTAGATACCCTGGTAGTCCACGCCGTAAACGATGTCGACCAGCCGTTGGGTGCCTAGCGCACTTTGTGGCGAAGTTAACGCGATAAGTCGACCGCCTGGGGAGTACGGCCGCAAGGTTAAAACTCAAATGAATTGACGGGGGCCCGCACAAGCGGTGGAGCATGTGGTTTAATTCGATGCAACGCGAAGAACCTTACCTACCCTTGACATCTACAGAAGCCGGGAGAGATCCTGGTGTGCCTTCGGGAACTGTAAGACAGGTGCTGCATGGCTGTCGTCAGCTCGTGTTGTGAAATGTTGGGTTAAGTCCCGTAACGAGCGCAACCCTTGTCCTTATTTGCCAGCACGTAATGGTGGGAACTCTAAGGAGACTGCCGGTGACAAACCGGAGGAAGGTGGGGACGACGTCAAGTCATCATGGCCCTTACGGGTAGGGCTACACACGTGCTACAATGGCCGGTACAAAGGGTTGCCAACTCGCGAGAGTGCGCCAATCCCGAAAAGCCGGTCTCAGTCCGGATCGGAGTCTGCAACTCGACTCCGTGAAGTCGGAATCGCTAGTAATCGTGAATCAGAATGTCACGGTGAATACGTTCCCGGGCCTTGTACACACCGCCCGTCACACCATGGGAGTGGACTGCACCAGAAGTGGTTAGCCTAACGCAAGAGGGCGATCACCACGGTGTGGTTCATGACTGGGGTGAAGTCGTAACAAGGTAGCCGTAGGGGAACCTGCGGCTGGATCACCTCCTTAAACGATGCGTCAT
>NZ_JBQSXL010000070.1:0-1792 GCF_052378165.1 Halomonas sp. AOP30-A1-24 | reverse complement strand
GCATGTGTATTGCGGTCGTGTAACTTATTAGCGCTTATGTTGACCGCTGTCAGCCTTGTCGCAGGTTTGTATCTTGGCCACGCTAGCTTAGGTGTGGAAAGGCTAGCAGCAGGTTAAGGCCTGTTACTATCAAGAGATATTTGTGTAGGTGACTGCTCTTTTAATATAGTGCAGAGCGATGAATCCGGTACTAAAAGACGGGTAACAGGTGCAACAATCACATTGGGTGGAAAGCAGCGTTTGTTTATAGCCGACGGGGCTACCCTGACATCAACGCGGTGAGCCTGAGCAAGCATCTGATAGTGGATAGTTAGCGGTACAGGAGATAGAGCAGGTGATCTTTGAAAAAACGGAAATTAGATGAAGCAGTACGCTGCTCTAACTGTGGTGGCAACACGCAATACATAGTGCCGATCACATTTGGCAATATCGCCCTTATCGCACTCCAGATAATTATATTCGTGATGGGACTTGGCGCTCTCATCTTTTATGTTGCAAACGATATTGCCTCTTTTTTGGGTCTGCTGCTGCTTAGCTCTGTAAGCATTGCAAGGCCTCTTTATAGAACGCGACTGATCTGTAAAGAGTGCGCTGCACCCATTCATGACGCTACCTTGAAGTGGATGTTTGGCTCTGGCCCGTTCAAGCGTATTCCCCGCCTGCGCCGGGTAAACACTGACGTTAAACAGCCTGTTCTCAAAGCATGGCTACCTAACGCTACCTGGAAAAAATTATGTATTTCCTATCATCAGTTTATGGCGGCCAGCTTCGAAGATAATAACGAGGCGAGGTCAGTCCGCCATCTCAAGCAACTGGATGCGCTGGGAGGCGAAAAAGGAGCGCTTGGGCTTGGTTATCGCTACCTCAATGGCAAGGGGGTAAAGGAGGATCATGCCAAGGCTTACCAGTATTTTGAAAAAACCGCAGGTCTAAATGGCAAATGGTGTATAGAGGCGGAGTTTCAACTGGGCTGTATGCACATGCTAGGGCAGTTTGTGCCCGTCCATGACGTCAAGGCCGGTGAGTACTTCGAGAAAGCAGCCCATAAAGGTCATTCGCTTTCCCAATATAACTGGGGACTGGCGCTCATTGATGGCTGGGCTGGCTACGAGGATTATGTGAAAGGCTGTGAGTGGATAGAAAAATCGGCCGCTGCAGGTGTGCCCGAGGCACAGGAGGTACTGGGTCGACTAAATAGATTTAAGTCGTAGGGTGCTAAACGGCAGTACATTATATCTACCAGCGAACGCTTTTTTTCAATTGTTGAGCATCATCGTCAATATTCAAAAAGTACTGTGGGCGCTCAATGGACTGGGGCAAGTGACGCTACAGCCGGGTTTCATGGCGCTTTTTCTACTGCTTATGGCTACAACCTCGCAAAAGGTTGGCTATTCAAAATATAGAAGCAGCCTTGATCCTGTCAGTTGGGGGGGGCTGTTTGGGCGTTTACCGTTTTACGCGCTTCTGGGAGTCACTATTTATCTTGTCGTGTTTCTATATTGCAGGAAGAGAAGGCGGCGGCATGAACAGTTCTGCGTTCAATGCGAGAAGGTTGTTACGCGAAAAGCGGTCGATCAATGCTCCTGTGGTGGCGAAGTGGGATATTTGGCAGATTACAAGTACGTTAAGGAGCAGGAAAGTACCAATTGAAAACCCACAATCATCGTTGTTTTGCTTGCAGAAGAAGCCGATTTCAAGTCATAACGTCTTGTGCAGGCTGTGTTAAGCCGAGCTTCAAATCACTTGGATAATTATGAACCTGCTCTTTCTAGGCACCTCCGCCGGTGTGCCC
>NZ_JBQSXL010000069.1:0-2211 GCF_052378165.1 Halomonas sp. AOP30-A1-24 | reverse complement strand
GCTGTTTCGTATTTCCCAAACGCTCGATGATCTAATCGATAAAGACAAGCCTGTTACCGACGGCGTGCTGATACGCACGTTCTGGGAAGCGCTTATCGAGCTGCCCGCAAATCCTTTTTACCGTGAGCATGAACCCTATCTTAGGCCCCTGATGGCCAGTGCATTACAGGATTGGCGTGATAGCGCGTACCTGGAACGCGCTGATAGCCATCACTATAAAACCTTGGCCTTTGTGCTGCGCGACCAGTTGACCGGCTTGGTGACACAGTGCGCCTACCTAATCGGTGGCTATGAGTGGATGAATAAGGTCAGCCTATCCATTCGTGACCATTTCCACGAAGACGGACTGGATGAATACCTAGCTGGACTCGACCCCACGCAAGACGAAACGTATCAGCAAGATGTCAACGAATCGCTGAACGGGGGGGAGGAATGAGCGGCGGTGGAGGCGGTAGCAACGATGTGAAAGACACGCCCGAGCAACGCCAGTTAGCTCAAGTGGCAGCGGAAAAATGGAACTACGCCCAAGAGAAACTGGCGCCCCTCGAAAATGCATACATGGAATCAGTGGGCGATATGACCAGTGATGCCAATATGAGCTACATCGCGGGCCGGACGTTGCAAAGCCAGCAGCAGTCAGTAAGTGACGCTAGCCAGCAGGCCGGTATGCAGTTAGGCCAAGCAGGTATTGATCCCTCCAGTGGCCGCGCTCAGTCCGCAATGAGCGGCATTGCGTTAGGTGGTGCCAGCGCAGGTGGTGAAACCCTAGGGCGTGCCCAGTTCGAGCAGGAAAACCAACAAATCCAAGGCCTGCAAAATATTGTGGCGATTGGTCAGGGCCAAGCTGGTCAGGCGCAGGTGGGGCTTTCCGGGGTGGCTGCACAGTCGGCTGCTGATGCCCAACAAACGGCAGCTAACCGCTTTAACCGGCGTAGTGCGAACCTGCAGCTATTGGGACAAGTCGCGGGCGCCGGTACCGCCAACTACATGAATCAGTCCACGCCAGCGCAAGGACTGAATCTTTACGATGAAGCGGCGACCGGTGGGCTAGCTGGCGGTCAAGGCGCTGGCTACTTTGGCGGATTTTAAGGAGGCGCCATGCAATACCAACCCACGCTAGGCCAGATAAATTACACCCCATCACAAACCGCACAGCAACGCATCGACCCCAATCAAGCCATGCGCGGCGACCAAGGGGCGTCTCATCTTCTTGGCCAACTTAACCGCGCGCAGTGGGGGGATTGGCAGAACCGCTTTGCCCCCTACGTCACTGAGCTTGCCCGCGTAGCGCAAGACAACAACGCACCCGGCGTCGCAGGCGCTAACGCCAGTAACGCGGTAGGGCTGGCGTATGACAGCAGCCAGCAGGGCTTGGCGTTGCAGCGCCAAGGCTTTGGCATTAGTCAGACCCCTCAGCAGCAAGCCGCCGAAGAACGCCGAACTAACATCGAGCGCAGCGCCTCCATGGTGAGCGCTGGCAACGAAGCACGTATATCGGCCCAAGACCGCCAGGGCGCCATTTTAGCGGGCGGCATGGGCCTCTCCAACATTCCAGACAAGGTGATGAACTCATGAGCTACGGGCTATTAGGACTACGTCAGAAAATGGAAGGCGAAGCCATGCAAGGACTGAGCGACCTCGCAGGTCAGCAACGCCAAGCCAAAATGCATGAAGATCAAATGGCATCGGCTAAAAAAGCCCAGCAGATGCAGGCTGTGGGCACCGGTGCTGGTATCGGCATGATGGCGGGTGCGCAAGCAGGCAGCGTTGGCGGTCCGTGGGGTGCGGCCATCGGGGCGGGCGTAGGTCTACTTATGTCTTCATTTTGACTCGTAAGTTTATAGGAGGCGGGGCATGGCAGGTTTAGATATGCGTGGTTTGGCAGATGGTTTTGCCCAAGGGTTCGGCCTGATGAACCAATACCAACGCGGGCAGGCGGCAGACCGGCGGGCAGACGAGCAACTAAAAATACACCGCGATAATGCGGCATGGCAGCGTGAAGACGGGGATCGTCGTTTTGGCCTAAGCCAAGATCAGTTTGATCAATCTGTTACAGATTCTGATCGCCGCTTTGGTTTGGCCGAAAAGGGATTTAGTTTGCAAGAGCGTAAAGCTGAGCACTCCATGCAGACGGCTGATCGCCAGCTAGGTTTACAGCAACAGCAATTGGGCCTTCAGCAATCCCGGTTTAATGCTGAGCAAGAAGCTCAG
>NZ_JBQSXL010000068.1:0-2402 GCF_052378165.1 Halomonas sp. AOP30-A1-24 | reverse complement strand
GGCCAATCTTCATACCAAGAGAAGCAGGTATAGACCGTCTCGATTATGGTTTTCATAGCCAAAAATTTGCGAGAGGTAGTGACCACTGTAAACCATTAAGTTTTTTCGATGTGAGTGTCATTCGTGGTTCTCTTTCATCTAGAGAAGTAAGGGAAGCAGTAATTCCAGTGTTTCACACAACTGATTTCCCTATGAACTCAGGAACGTCTATCGTTGACCTGCCAATAGTTAATGGAGGCTTAGTTGATCGGTTTGCGCATGCGATTCAAGGGGATATCTTAATCGCACGAGTTGGCAGGAATCTCGAAGAGAAAGTTTGTTATGTGCGAGAAGGGATGGTTCCTGTATCAGACTGCATTTTTATACTAAGAATTATTGATACGGAGTTGAGAAAGGTGGTCTTTGAATACCTTGTTTCAAACGAAGGAAAGCGATGGTTAGGGGCTTGCTCACGAGGAATTGGTGCTAGATATATTACTCGCTCTGATCTTCTAAATATGAATATTAAGCTTTAGAGGCTAATATGAAAGAAGAATTGACACGTCGAGAAGAGGCCGAGCTTCAACAAGCTTTAGATGAAAGGGCGGACCATATACCTGCTGAGCAGTTGAAAGAAGGTACTGCTCAGGGGGAGTTTTTTAATTCAATACATAAGTCACTGGTAGCTAGAGGAACAAAGCTAATTGTGGGTCCTAGAGGGTGTGGTAAAACACATCTTATGCGCTATACATGGCTATTGTGTAAAGAAGATGACTCTCTTCCGTTAGCAATCTATGTTACATTTAATCGGTACTATAGACTTGAGCCTTTGTTAAGGGGTCGTGCTAATGCCACAGACCTTTTTCATGTTTGGGTTCTTGCTAGAATAATAAAGTCACTTAAAGAAGTTGTGCCTAGTTGTTTTTTGAAGAATATTAGTGATGAAAAGTCTAGGTATTTAAATTTTGATGATGACCTTCTTGATGGCTTGATAGGTCGGCTAGAAAGAGGAGTGTCTTTAACTGAAGATGATGATTATGTTGTAAAGAATATTAATATAAATGAATTGATACTGTCAGTCGAGTTAGCTGTTGATCTTTTGGAAAGAAAACGAGCTGTTATATTAATGGATGATGCGGCTTTAACGCTTACCCCTGAGTATTTAACAGAGTTTTTTGATGTAGTAAGAGTGTTGAGAACACAAAAAATTTCTCCTAAAGCCTCAGTATATCCCGCTACAGATTATGGTGCCAAGTTTCACGCTGATCATGAAGCAGAGAAAGTTAACGTATGGCTTTCTGTCAATGATCCTAATTATATTGATGTAATGGGCGCGATAGCAAAGCAAAGATTTCCAGTTTTAGATATAAATCAAGATGTTGACGTTTTGTTAAGATATGCTGCTTTTGGAGTTCCGCGAGCTTACCTCACTATGCTTAGAGAGTATGAGCATGGTGAAGGAAGACCTCATCAGTTAGCAAATAGTGTCATTGAATCGCATTACAACTCTAGAAAATACGAATATGAGTCCATGTCAATTAAAGTGCCTAGGTTCGAAACTTTAATAAAGGCTGGTATGCAGGTTTTTGACTCAATGATTCACGATCTAAAAGACTTTAATGCTAAATCTATCGAGAAAGATGAAAAGCAGTTAATGCTAGGTGTTCCAGGTGCAGAGATATCAGCGCAACCATTAGTAGATAGGATGTTTAATCTTCTTATCGAAGCGGGAATGTTGTACGAAAATCCAAGTGTATCGCATGGAGAAGATAGAATTTACCGACGCTATACTCCTCATTTGGCGGCACTAATATCTTTACGTGCTCTCAGTGGAGGCAGCCGGAGCTCTTCAGCAAGCCTAACTTTAAAAACAATAGGATTAAAATCTGCAAAGCATCCGCTTAGACGAAGTGTATCTAAGCTTGCTGACCATGAGATTTTGAAGGGCTTACGCATAGACCTTCCTCCATGTAGAGTGTGCGATACCCCAAGGTTAACAGACCAACAGAAGTTTTGTCATAACTGTGGTAGTCAATTGCTAGATGACTCAACATTTACTAAGTGCATGTCTTTACCTCTTAATAGTGTACCTGGCTTAACTACTTGGCAAAAAGAAAAAGTGTCAAAGCTTGAAAGAGTTCAAACCATTGGTGATTTATTAGCTATACGCGATCCTGGAACTGAGTTGCGCAAAATTCACAGGGTTGGAACTGTGCGTGCAAGTAAAATGATAGAGCTTGTTACAAGTTTTGTTGATGATTTTTTATCTTGATTACAGGGTTGTCTTTTATGGCTACAGCACAAAATCTATTTCGCTCTATTACAGTAGTTCAGACATCTCTGCAGACAGTTGAAACTACCGCTATGTTTGATGCAACTCATGTTGACCAAGATATGAGCCCAATCGATCAATTTATAGATAA
>NZ_JBQSXL010000067.1:0-2600 GCF_052378165.1 Halomonas sp. AOP30-A1-24 | reverse complement strand
CAGAGCGGGCGAGGAGTACTAGATCTTGTACGCGAAGAAGGGCTTTTAGACGACGCTACGCTGAGTGAAATTCAGCGTCCCGCGAACATGATTGCTTCGAGACAAGCAACACGAGTTACGCCGGTCAGCGGGTAACTTCCTTGTTTCGATAAGAGTAAGTGACCTGCCTAGATTTAAACCTTCAAGTGGCAGGTCACAGTAAGGTTATAATTACTTTACAAAAAAGTTAATGACCTATCTAGCCCAACAAGCCCTTAAGCGCTTCTTGTGCAGCATTATTTTCGTGCCCCACAAAAAAAGGATTATCTTTTATAACAGCGTTTTTCGCTAGATTGAGTGGTTGGAATGGATCTGAGGTAATATCAATCTGATAGTCCCTCAGAGATCTACCAAACTTACCCAGTGCAATGCATGTGACAGAATTAGCGCCTGCTTTACGCAAAAGTGCGGCGGCTACACCGAAAGACACCCCATGAGTAGTACAGTCATCTACCACTATGACATTACGCCCGGTGAGGTTACCGCGATATTTAGGGTTTAAATGAATAGTTTCTATCTGTTCGGTGGGATCAAGTCGATCTGTTCTTGAACCAGCTGACGACCGCTTAGTTGATGGTTTATGACGCACAAACAAGGGCTCTCCCTTTCTCGTCATACGAACTTTTGATACAGTTGTCCTTAAGCGATGCGTAAAATCGCTGAGTACCTCGCTATCACTGTTATCGCTAGCTGACGAAGGAAACACTCCCCAAAAAAGCTTTGGAAACGAGTCAACACCCTGAGTTAGCAGAGATCTCGCAACCATTGCAAGTAAGGCATTCAATCGAGGCCCCCCTTGTTTTATAGTACTAGTTAGATGCGCGCGAAATTGTTTTTGATCAAAGTCTTTTCCGAAAGTAGATAGATCTGAAAGAGCATGTACAGAATACGAAGCGCCTTGGCCATTGAACCACCACTTGCCATCCCACTCCGAAGTTAATCGAAGGGTTTCCTTAAGAGAACGTGCACAATCCACTTGAATACCGAGCTCAGACACTCTTGGGTCATTTGACCAACCGGCTGCAACCATAACCGCTTTACCATTCTTACCCATGGCAATGTCAGCTTGCGATCCAACTAGCACTAAGACATCTTGCGGCGCGATTTTTAGCTTTTCGGCAGTTCTTTTAATAATCCCTCCATTTTGCCGTCCTAGCTCTTGCTTAAATATTACACCGGTTTCGGCAAATAACTCATCAAACCAACCCGGTTTGGCGTTATTTGAGACAATCCCAACCTTATGATTATTTTGAGCTGCTTCTATCAAAACCTGTGCAATAGAGGGATCGGGGTCACCATTAATTAGCAGCGCACTGGGAGAGGTTACTATCAACATAGGCTTCTTTTCATATTGTTAAAGTGACTAGGAACTACCTAAATTTCTAAATTCTGTTGCACTGGTTCGGTCGCGATATCTTCTGATTGCTCGGAATCCACTTGCAATGAGGAGGTATCCAAATCCAGTAGCGCTATAAGCTGCTCGGTTTCTCTAGGTATCTCAAACGATGTTGCGCCACGTGCACGCTCCGAAAAAACCATTTCTGGTCGGGCTTTTGCTGTTCCTGGCAGGAATATATTGACCACTTTTCTTTGGTATTTTGAAGCATATTCAACAGTGTGAGCTGTGCCGCTCTTTATTTTCCATTCAACTGGAATAACAAACTCAGAAAGGCCTGCCTGGATTCGATTTCGCCTCACAAAGTTCTCACCAGAATAAGATTGATGTGGCAGGTATTCTGTTATGACTGCCCCGCCATTCATCAAAATTTTCTCACGGATCTCTTGAGAGCCTTTGGGGTAATCAAGGAATATTCCATTTCCTAAAACCGCCACTGTGGGCAAGCCATACCTGAGAGACTCCTGATGAGCAACTTGGTCGATGCCAAAAGCGAGGCCAGATACTACCGTTCTCTCTGAATGTGCAAGTGTTGCGACAACGTAGCGAGCCAAGAACTCACCATCCTTTGAAGGCTTACGAGTGCCCACAACAGCAATTGGACGATTATAAAGGGTTCGAATATCCCCTTGGATAAATAGCCAGCGCGGCCCATCTTCAATTTCTTTAAGCCTGCCTGGGAACTCCTCCTGATCCCGAAAGACTAGCCGTGCTCTATATTTGGCCAGTTCCCTGGCTAGCTGAAGGCCAGCCTCCCAGACTCTATGCTGCCACTCTTCAGGACTTTCACCGTCCAGCAAAAGTGATACCTTCAGCTCTTTTTCAAGAACAGAAATCGGTGAATTTTTGAGAAAGTCTTTGAACCCTTTCCCGGGCAACATCAGACGAAATAGCGTCCAGTACCCAACACCTTTGATAGTCGATAGCGCAAGAAAAGCTACGACTTCATTACGCCAAAAATTGGCACCACGATCCATGCCTTACATTCCCAGTTAGCCGCTTTTTTCGTTATCCATAGTAGAGACTACTTGAATTCGGGTTCGCGCAGAAGAACCTGCCTACGCCAGTCGTACCTTTCACGTCACTTTTTCTTATTAAGCACGTACTGAAGGTCATTCCACTGCAATTTAGAACTTTTGTATTCTTGGCAATGCCAGTAATGACC
>NZ_JBQSXL010000066.1:0-2772 GCF_052378165.1 Halomonas sp. AOP30-A1-24 | reverse complement strand
GCAGTTCACCATTAGATGTGCGATAGACCTCCCCATAAAACTGGCGATGATTATTACGCGCAATGTAGGTGCGATCGGCACTATCTAGTCCAAACGTCATACCTGACAGGGTATCTTCCACCCCTAGCAATGCGACACGGCTCATATCTACATCACCCAACGGCTGGAAGGTTAAATCGCCCAATAGGTTATGTAGTGCGCCCCGTGATGCGTTAAAGGCAGGCATATAGATTCTGGCTGCCATGGCCGTTCGCTCACCCTGCTCTGCCACTTGGCTAAGAACGCTCTTTCCGCTTTCCGCTATTCGCCCGAAGACGTTATCCATTGCTCCAGACCAGCGGTTCAGCTCACCGATCGTATTTAATCGGGCGGCGGCGGCAAGCAATGAGATTTCTAAAGTTTGCAGGCTTTCTGTGTCAGGAGGATCCCCTCGGTTGCTTTCGTCTGCCAATGCTTTAGCACGAAAGCGGCCAGTACCATCATTGCTTTCCTCTTCAGGTAGTGCAAAAGGCTGGTCAACTGGGTGGGTTTCGCTGTCAGGGAAGCACATGGCATGCAGCGGTGCAGTGCTACCTTCTTCAAGTAGAGCAAGCAATGTGCGCTGGGCAGTCCCATTATTAGCGGTATGGAGCTGGGTTGGAGCATCTTCATTCGCTAATATGTCGGCACGCTTTGGATCAAGGCTAAGGGCAGTGAAGCACTGCTCTACTAGACAGAATCCGCTTAAGTAGTCGCTCTCCTCCAAGCTAAAGTAGTCTACCAGCGCTCGTTGGTAGGTTGAATTGCCGATTAATTCGGCCAGCTGCGCTTGGTGAAACTCCCAAAGCTGATGGGCCACATCCCGCGCTAAGGTGGCCACGCTGGTATGGAACACGCCTCCTAAATACTTGAGCGCCTGATTCGACGCTAAGCTGCGCAACGGGTTGCTTTCGCCTCCAATGTTCTCGGGCATTATGCGCTTTTGCACCATAATAGCGCTGCGATAGTGGGGCTGTGCCGCGCAACGCTCAAGCAATATCGATAAGTGGTTTTGGGATAATTGCATTTGGCTCAGCGCGTGGCGAAGCTCAAACAGAGGGTCGTTGATAATTAACCCAGGGATACGACGTTGGCGCGCATCTTCTAAAACATCACCACCATCAGGTAGCTCTTCCCAATTGGGTGGCTCGCTTCCTTCTTCTGGTTGAGTCGATATAGAACTGCGACGGTACGATTGGCACACCATATCGGCAGCGGCAGCCCGCAAGCCCACTTCACGCTTTAAAGGCGAGGCATCCCGATTGGCTTCGTTCCAAGCACCATTGACCGCGTCTGAACCCCCTCTGTCGAAGCTTTCCTGTTCGCTTAAAGCTTGCTGATAGAGTGAAGAAACAGCGCTGCCTGAAAGATCCTCTACCCAAAGTGGTGGGTGAACAATTTGTAACTCTAGGCAGGGGGTACGTGCGCGCTGGGGTACCAATTGCTCAGCGGCAAGAAGCTGACCACTCTCAATGCGTTCAGATGGGCTTTGCAGGGAGACCGATTGGAAACGATGGTTAATCTCCGCCGGGTCTGTTTCAAGGCAGTTTAGCCGGGCAGCTGACCATTGAACGTCTGAAAAGGCTACTTTGACTTCGTTATTCAACCAGCTCATTGCCCGACGTGCTGGCAACCATATTTCCGTAAGGGATTGGCCAGTTGCTAAGCGCCGATCATCAACAAAGCCCTCGCTTTCATCGCGGTATTTTGCCAGGTCTATATCCTTGAATTGCCATTCATCTGCTTCAGAACCTGATACTTCAATTTCACGCCACAGTGCGCCACGATAGTGAATATATAGGTAGCCATTGCGGCTTGGCAGGGCATGAGAGGCATCGTCAATAAGGGATTGCCAAAAGGCGAGCGGCACAATGGGCTGAACAACATACTGCTGGAAAACCGTATCACGCTCATGCTCTTGCCAAGGGGTTTGGCTCACACCCGCAAATAACGGTACACGTATTGGATTACCTTCTTCGCTGGCAATCTCTAACCAGACATTGCGATTTGGTTCTGCCTCCCACTTCCAGCTGTGGACACGGCTTATCGGTTCCGGCAGGTCTTCCTCTTCAACAGCATCTGTTAACCCAGGCTGCTCTTGTTCATCGTGTTCATCATAAAAAAAGAACCGATGCCCTTCAGGATGGTCTTTACCAAGTACCTGAATAAACAGTTTGGGTTCTTCACATGCCTTATGTTGGCTCAGTTCCTGGCTCATACGGTGCTCTCTGCCGTGGCGCTAACCGGATTATGATTTTCAGCTGGGAATAACGCTTGTTGTGCTATATCGCTGTTTAAAAAACGTTGTCGTATTTCCATATCGTCCAACGATTCATCAGGACTTCTATACTGCTTAAATGCCCTTGTTAACCGAATATACCGTTCAAGTGCTTGCTCTTGATACTTAGTCAGTCGTAGCACTTGGTGGGCAGGAGCAGGCACCCTCTCCTCCGTTTGATCACCTGCTTCTAGTGCCTGCCATAGCGGGAATCCTGTAGGTTTAACTCCCATCTCATCGCCTTGCCATATCCAATGGTCTATTGGCCCAAACCACTGTCTACTAACCCCTTCCGGCTTACTAAATAGCGCTGCAGCAATATCTGGGTGATAAAAGCGCAACATCCCTTTCCGGTTACCGTAAAATGTTACCTCCAGGCAGCTCCGCAAGTGCGCTAACACTTCGTTTCGCGGCGCGCGACTCGCTATAACGACCCCTGGCGCAATGCCCCTTCTTGGATCTGCAGAAAACGTTTC
>NZ_JBQSXL010000065.1:0-2808 GCF_052378165.1 Halomonas sp. AOP30-A1-24 | reverse complement strand
ACTTCAATCACCGTGTTGATAGGTGTCGGCTGGAGATGCTCTTGCCACATTTTCCCCATTAAAAATGGCGCTGGCGTGGGGCGGTTATCAGTATCATTCAGCCGAGTCATTAGTCCATCGCGCTCCTGTGGTGGCACCCGGCGTGCGGTAACAGTAATGCCTTGCAGACGGTAGTAGGCTTCTTCAGGTTCTTCAAGCCACGGCGCTACACCACGCTGATCGCCGAAGGGGCCATGTTTGATCCATCGGTCCATCGGTCCATCGGTCCATCGGTCCATCGGTCCATCGGTCCATCGGTCCATCGGTCCATCGGTCAACATAATGCCAGTAACCGTACCACCCACCAATAGTGCGAGCCCCACCCAGCCAACGGGCCCACTGAATACAAATATCATTGTAGCGCCTACTGCTGCCACGCCATAAGCTACCGCAGCATTTATATCATCTTCTTTAAATCGCGCAATGGCCTCCCAGGTCATTGTAACTTTGGCTAAAAGTCCACCGCTCTTAGCGCAAACGAATATTCTTCTGGTACTTCTCTTCCTGAATTTTCTCCACTTCGGCTTCGCTCATATCCCGCCAGTAACGCGGGTTGCGACCTTTGCGCAGGTCAGCGGCTGCCGTGGTAGGGTCTTTGTGGCGGTGTATTTCCAGAGCAGGCACATCCGGTAGCGGCTGGGAAACATCCATATAACGCTGGATAAACTGCCACGCAGCCACAAGTTCGCCAGCCATATTCGTCGGCGGGAACTGGGCATCCAGCTTCTGGCGAACCCCCGTTTCAGAGTGATAGAGCATCAGCGAATAGGTAGGGCTACCTTGGGTATCCGGCGAGCTTTCAAGGTAGGCGTCAAATTCATAGAAAGGCGCTGCCAAGCGCTTTTCCCATACTTTTTTAGGACGGTAGATAGTAAACAGACCACTTTGTCGATCAAGTTTCCAAAGAGGGTGACTTTTAGCACCAAAAGCTATATTCGGATATCTACTACTTAGCCACTCTAAAGTTTTCCATATCAAAAAGGAAATAGAGGAAATAGGGAAGACATAAAAGAATAAATATTTTAACGCATCAAAATATTCAGCAAACCCTGTGCTTACAAAGGGTATCAATAGTAAGCCAACAACGAAATATAAAAAAAATATCCACCATGGAACAAATGTAGAAAACTTCGCTATAGCCATGGAAACAACAAAAACAATAGCACTTTTTTTATAATTAGGAGGAATTATTAGCATGTGATCATAATAAACCTTCATCGAGCTATAAGTATCTTTTGGATCACCTATTGATTTGTCTCGACTATCTTCCCATAACTTTGATATATAAATATTATTATAACCATATTCGTCCTTAGTACCGTTATCCTGTGTACGACGATACCATGTTAAACATGATCCGCTGATACGTTGACGATTCGAATTAGCCTCTTCCCAAGCTGCTCGTTTAGCCGGTTTGTAAGCAGTATTAGCGTAGTAGTTTTTTGGGTTAGGTTGATCAGACATTCAATGTTTCCTTTACCCAGTAATCACTATTAGACGATGTGCTATCAAAGACTTCTGCTATATCGGTAGGCGCGGCTTTGAGTGGTTCTGGCGCGGGATAGAACCGATCATTGGATAGAAAAGGGACTTGCGTTATTTCTCGAAACTGCACTTGCACATCCCAACGGTAACCGATGCCTGTCTGAGGGCCCAGGGCACGTTTACCTGCAGGCGTATAAACAAAGTAGCGAATGGAATGCGCAGAAAGCTGAGTTAGCAGTGGTGTCATCTGCGTTTCAGATTGTTTCGCCCAACCGCTATAAGCTGGTGTGTTGTGAGTTATTCCTTCCAGGCGCTTAATGATTGCGACATCCTGTAGTTCAACCCCCATACCGGGTAGGCCACTTTTTACTTCAATCACCGTGTTGATAGGTGTCGGCTGGAGATGCTCTTGCCACATTTGGCCCATTAAAAATGACGCGGGCGTGGGGCGGTTATGAGTATCATTCAGCCGGGTCATTAGTGCATCGCGCTCCTGTGGTGGCACCCGGCGTGCTGTAATAGTAATGTTAGCCAATATGCCTTGCAGGCGGTAGTAAGCCTCCTCTGGCTCTTCCAGCCACGGCGCTACGCCTCGCTGATCGCCGAAGGGGCCATGCTTGACCCACTGTTCCAACGGGCCATCGGTCAACATAATGCCAGTAATCGCACCGCCCACCAATAGTGCCAACCCCACCCAGCCAACGGGCCCACTGAATACCAGTAGCATCGTAGCGCCAACCGCAGCCATGCCATACGCTACCGCAGCATCCATATCACCTTCTTTAAATCGTTCAACAGCCTCCCAGGTCATTGTAACTGCTGCTAGTAGACCAGCACCTCTAGAAAAAAGCCAGTTGACGGTAATTAAACGTGGAAACATTCGGCTAAAGATATTAGCTTGACCATTTTTTATCACCACTTTTTGACTAATGTTACTTGTGTGAACAACCGGCCTTAAGACTTCATAACGGCGGGAGAGGTAATCACTTAAATTTAGCGTCGCAAGAGTCAAATCTAACCCTGCAGCAAAAATCCCCAACACTTTTTTGGCTTTTAAGCCAGTTGATAATGCGGCCCCGCTTTGACCCAAGTTCATCGCCTGAAAGGCTACCATTAAATAAGGCAGTCGAGTGGCACCAATCGCTCGTTCAGTGAAGCCAATTCGTTCTCTCCCCTGTCTCACCATTTCCGCGGCTTCAGAATCGATGGGGGCAAAAATAAAGCGCACCTCGCGGGCTTCGCCGATTTCTTTAATTGAGCGTAACCGGCTTTGGTTAGTACCCC
>NZ_JBQSXL010000064.1:0-2835 GCF_052378165.1 Halomonas sp. AOP30-A1-24 | reverse complement strand
AATGCCGTGTATTTTGGCGGCTCTTCGACGCTGTGTGGAATTTGTCCCCCTAAGCTGGGGCAGAATATGGACTCTACAACGACAGTAGGTATGGCATGGACGGCACCCAGATTCTCGCTCTCGGGCTGGGCGCTACTGAAACCGATGGGGAAGGCCCTGGCAACGCTTGAGCGGCATGCCGATTCGGCGATCGCTGGCACTCGGGCCTGACTAATACCAGACTGGCGGGGATGAATGGCCTATTTCAGGCGGCTCGGTCACGCGCACGTGGCTAGCGGAACGAGGCCAACGTCATCGCCATCATCTACCTGGTTGGCAGTCCGGTGGGCCGCCTGCTCGATCAGGCAAAATCCACATGAAATGACGAAGAACCAGAAAATTATAGTGATAAAATAGAGAGTCACAAAACCATAAGTTTTAATTTGTAGCATATAAAAATATGTGTTGATTCATTTACATCTATACGATAGTAAAAGGTTAATATGAATAAAAAAATACGCGCGCTTTCACGAGGTTTAAGTATCGTATCTGCGATGAACGACTTTAATGGGCCGGTGTCACTCAACTACTTACATCAAGTGACTGAACTTGATAGAGCGACGATCTTACGCATATTAGCCACCCTTGAGAGTGAGGAATGGGTTTATCGTGGTATGAGTGATAACTTATATAGACTAACGTATAAGCTTCACGAATTAGGAGAGCATGTCAGTTTTTATAACGCGATTGCACAGGTGTCAGCGCCTGTTATGGACGCGTTGCAGAAAGAGCTCCATTGGCCATCGGATATCTCCGTTTATGATGGTGATGGAATGTCTATTATTGAAACTTCCAGGAAAAGAAGTCCTTTTGTTATTAACCGCGAGGTAGTAGGTTTTAAACCTAGTATGCTCAGGTCAGCCATGGGTAGAGCTTTTTTAGCCTACTGTGATGAAAGAACTCTCAATAAAATATTGAAGCGTTTGAAAGAAAAGGGCGGGGAAGATGCGGAACTCGCTAACAATCATCGTTATGTAACGGATATGCTTGATGCGGTAAGATTACGTGGTTATGCAACCAGAGACCCTAGCGAATCATCACTACCGTCCGAAACAGAAGAAGAGTTCAATGCCATCGCGGTTCCGATCATTGTCATGGGCGATGTGCAGGCTAGCCTTAATATTGTATGGATGAAAACAGCTTATAAAGATATGGCCATTGACGATTTTTTCTATGAAAAACTAAAGCTCGCCTCTAGTCAGCTTTCAATCATCTTTCAAGAAAACAAAATATATTGAATTATCTAAAGATGTAAAGCTGACGCGAGGAGTAAACCAGGCGCCAGTTTTATTAGTTAATTTCAGGGGATTAGGTGTTCAGGAATCTCTAGACCTACTTCCTCGTAGTAGCGGATAGCGCCCGGATGTAAAGGCGTATTCATATCCTGAAAAACCGTTTCCAGAGAGAGATTACGCATTTGAGGAAGTGCTTGCTGCTTATCTTCAATATTCTCCCAAAAAGCTTTAGTGATCGTATAAATGGATTCTTCTGACATTTCCTTGTTAGTGACTATACCGATAGTAACGCCCACTGAGCGAGCAGGATCTGTATTGGTTTGGTTTGCGCCGTAAATATCTGCTGGTAGCTCGACAATACGATAACCTGGCCGCTCAAGCACACTTGCCAGCATTCCTTCATCTACTTCAGGAACACTTAAAAAACGAATTTTATTGGCCATTGCGATCTGGGTTAAAATGGGGCTAGGTGCCTGTGTCGGATTAAAATACACGTCCAGATTACCATCCTGAAAGCTTTGAGCAGCCGCATTCCAACTGATGTTGATAGCCTCGTAATCTTCATCGGCCTTATAACCCGTAATCGCTTCGATGAGGAGTTCAACGGTTGCTCGTGCCTGCCCTGTGGGTGGTCCGGTAAATACTCGTTTCCCTTCAAGGTCATCGTATGTCGTTATTCCTGAGTTATCGAAAACGGCTGCATGGTAAAGCCCCATCGGATAGTTAAATAACATCCTCATGTTTTCATACAGCTCAACTGATTGAGGTAGCGTAGCAAACATACCGGCACCGCCCTGCATCAGCGCCGCAATACCGGGTGAGAAGCTTGATGTAAACTGCACTTTTCCCTGGGCAGTCAAAACGGCATGTTCAGGGCCGCTACCTGTCGCGTCTACCTGTATTCGATAATCCGTTTGATTATTAATAATATCTGCAAATACTGTAGAAACGACATAGGGAGAGCTGCCTGTTCCTAATGTTTTAAGTCTAAAGTTAGACTGAGCAAACGCTTCGTTAGAACTCATCAAAGTGAGGACGGTGCTTAGTAGTGCTCCACCCAATAGGGCAGTTTTTAAGGTCTTTATTGAGATAAGCATTTTGGGCATCCTCTCAGGTTTCTTTGTATTTATCAGTTGGATCAGAAACAATATTGAATTTTAATACGGCAATAAGAGTGGCAACACCTATTCCTGCACCCAGAATTTGTAAAGAGAGTGTTGGTGATACTAAAGCGATTGAAACAACAACCGCGACTAACCACCAGAGACGACCTAAAATACTAATTCTGGCGATCAGATAAGCGGCTATAATTAACCGCCCAATCGACCAGATAAATTCCGTAAGCGAAAAATCGGCTATCAATAGCATCGATGGGCTATAAACAAAGACGAAAGGAGTCAAAAAGCCAATAAGAGCGAGACGGCCCATAGCCGTCATACCGATTGCCATCGGGTTTGCCTTTGCGATGGGAGCAGCCGCAAAAGCAGCCAAAGCGACGGGTGGGGTAATAGCAGAGAGTACAGCGAAATAGACCACAAACATATGCGCTGCAATGGTGGGT
>NZ_JBQSXL010000063.1:0-3000 GCF_052378165.1 Halomonas sp. AOP30-A1-24 | reverse complement strand
GATGAAATAGGTGTCAGTGAGGACGCGCTCAACCAACGTTGTCCTGCATTCCGAGCTCTAACGAGACGTTTAGGCAATAATGTAGTGGCTGTCCTCAGTCAACCATCTTGGTGTGCGTGCTCAGTTCTTGTGTAGCATGTTAAGAAAAAGACCAGGGAAGCTTGGCCTTATTGTCTTAACAAGGTAATATATGCGTAGCTCACATGCAGATTTGTTGGTTGCGTTTCGCAACCTGTGGCAACATGGTCTAAGAGACTCGCCTTTTCGGATTGCTTCATATGCTTTCCAGAATTACTCGCTAGCTGCGCGTAAGAGTGCATGTGAGCTTTTTTTCGTTATTGTGTAAAAGAGTATAACTTGATTCATAGAAGAAACTACTTACTACTTAAACAAGCTAAAACCAAACCTGAACTAGCTACATTATTAGGGGTTTCAGCTGCCTTCCTTACCAAGACCTTGTACAAGCCAGGTGTGGAATCACATGTAAATTCGCACTATCATCAATTCAATATTACTAAAAAGTCAGGTGGTGTCAGAACAATCAGCGCACCATCGGCCGAATTGAAAGACCTACAGCGCAAATTGTCAGATTTCCTATTGGATTGTAAAGCTGTCATTCATGTTAATAATAAAATTGAATGCACTCTTTCACATGGTTTTGAGCGGGAAAGATCCATAATTACAAATGCTCGCATCCATCGCGGCAAAAAAAATGTGTTGAATATAGATTTAGAGAATTTCTTTGGTAGTTTTAATTTTGGTAGGGTTCGTGGATATTTTATTGCCAATAGAGACTTTGAGTTAAATCCCCATATAGCAACCGTTATCGCTCAAATTGCATGCTATAAAGACACCCTCCCTCAAGGAAGCCCGTGCTCTCCAGTAATAGCCAACCTTATAACTAACAACCTTGATATTAAGCTATCAAAGTTAGCAAAAAAAATGGATGCTCTTATACAAGGTATGCTGATGACATAACTTTTTCCACTAGAAAAAGAGCTTTTCCAACAGCGATTGTTAAAGATGTTGAGAATACAGTATTAGGTTCAAAACTGCTAAGTGAAATAAGACGTTCAGGGTTTTCAGTAAACCCAGCAAAAACTAGATTGCAGTTTAAAGATTCAAGGCAGGAAGCAACTGGCTTGGTTGTAAATAAAAAGGTAAGTGTTAAATCAGAATATTGGCGTTTAACCAGAGCTATGGCCCACTCACTATTCAAAACAGGGAGGTTCCAGGTTGCCGAACAAGATGGCACCTTCAGAGATGGGGCGATATCAGAGCTAGAAGGCCGGCTAACATTTATCGATTCGGTTGATTTTTATAATAATCTCGAAAAAAAGAAGCACCCTGAACCAAAATTTGAACCTAAAATTTATAAA
This sequence comes from Halomonas sp. AOP30-A1-24, assembly GCF_052378165.1. Lineage (NCBI taxonomy): Bacteria > Pseudomonadati > Pseudomonadota > Gammaproteobacteria > Oceanospirillales > Halomonadaceae > Halomonas > Halomonas sp. AOP30-A1-24. The sequence continues at coordinate 1,621 of NZ_JBQSXL010000063.1, read as the reverse complement.
GGCTTAAATAGTTTTCGTGACAAACTAAATTCTCGAGAAACCATTTACGGCAGGTTTCTTCATTATAAACACTTTTTTGGAAATGAATATCCAACTATTTTGACTGAGGGAAAGACTGACAACGTATATTTAAAAAGTGCTTTAAGCCAGCTTCAAGCTTGTTATCCCAATCTTGTTAAGCAAAAAACCGAAAATACGGATTACAAGCCAAAGTTAAAGTTTCCAGATCTAAATCGTAAAACGATGTATCTACTCGATTTAGGCGATGGGGCTACACCGTTTGTTAGATTTGTAAAAAGATATTCTGACGAGCTAAGAAACTTTGAAAGTAGGAAGGCGAATAATCCAGTAATTCTCGTACTTGATAATGATGAAGGCCCTAAGGATTTATTAAATCATTTAGTTAATAATTTAAAGTCATGCCCAAGCAATATAAAAGCATTAAAAAGTGGCGGGTTTGTACACCTTTTTCATAATCTCTACATCATTTTGACACCGCTTAATGCTGGAGGAAAGGACTCAATGATGGAGGATTTGTTTGATACAGCAACTCTTAGTACAGTTCTTGAAGGAAAGACTTTTTCTACAGATAAACACATAGATGTCAACAAGCAATACGGAAAACATATCTTTTCTACCAAGGTTGTTCGCTCAGGCAAAACAAAGATTAACTTTGATAAGTTTAAATATATATTCGATGAAATCGAAAAGGTTAAGCAGCATTTTTTGACTCTTTAGATATCAAGGAAAAATAGCAAGAAGAGGCTGCCTTGAAAAAATTAAAGAATATTACGCCATGTAGTCGCTAAAGATTAGTGGGGTCGAGGTTTAGTGGATAGTAGATTGTCAATGAGCGAAAATAAATCGATTTCTTAAAAAACAATTGCCGAGGACAGGCGCTCATAGAAATGCTATCAGTAATGAGGATGGAACTTAAGCGCAGCCATTTGGGCAACGGGGTTGAAAATCACCGGTAATTTACCGGTGAGTAAAGCGTTATATCAAAGCCGCCTAAAAGTCCGCTTCTGGCCGGACAACGACGGCCCGAAATAGGCCGTCGTTTATCCTTATCAAACCTCTGTCTGTTCTGCCATTTCCAACGCATCATCTACCTCTATCCATCTACCTCTATCCCTAGATATCTGACGGTGCTTTCCAGCTTCGTGTGACCCAAGAGTAGCTGCACTGCCCTTAAGTTTTTCGTGCGGCGATATATCAGCGAGGCTTTGGTGTGGCGCATCGTGTGCGTGCCATAGATTGAAGCATCTAAACCTATTTCGGTGACCCAGGCTTTCACGACACGGGCATATTGGCGCGTGGAGAGATGCTTTGCGCTATTGATTCGGCTGGGAAACAAGAAATTTTCGCTTCTGAGTTGAGCCAGCTGTATCCAGTCCACAATAGCATTACGGGTTTGCTCGGTTATTTCGAACTGGACAGGTCGGTGTGTCTTTTGCTGCATCACAATGTCTCGCGGGGATATACACGTACCATGGGCTATATCCCGTATTCGTAAATTTACGAGGTCGCACCCTCGTAATTTGCTATCGATGGCTAAATTGCAGAGGGCGAGGTCTCTCGTCTTCTTGACAATCTGTAGACGAACACGGGTCGCCCAAAT
>NZ_JBQSXL010000062.1:0-3014 GCF_052378165.1 Halomonas sp. AOP30-A1-24 | reverse complement strand
GTTATTGCAAAAATTATTGAAGGAGATAGAGATGTCCGAAGGTTCACCAGAGAATACCGAGCAACTTGGTTCGATCAATAAAAAGATTGTGGCCGAAGGAGAAGAGCTCCCCGCTGTAACCCTTAAAGATGGAAGTAAGGTACAAACAGGTACGGTTGCCACAATGCTCCGCAATGTCGCTTTATACAACTCAGGTGAGCGTGGCGAGGTAGAAGAGCAGTTGAAGACCGCAGTACCGACCTTGATTAAAGTTGGATTGTTTGAGCTATTCTCCGTTGATGAGTGGATTAACGGTCAGAATCCTGGGCGTAGGTTCGTTGGTCTGTGTGCTAAAGAATACATTGGTAAAAGCTAACAAGTTGCTGCAGTTGACCGCTGTTCCGCTTCGCTTCACCTGCGCTTCGGCGTTATTTACCATGAATCAATAATGATACCGAAGCTGCGCAATTAGTAGCGCATCATCCGCCACCTTGTAAACAATCCGATGTTCGTCGTTGGTTCGTCGAGACCAGTAGCCGGAAAAGCCGTGTTTGAGTGGTTCGGGTTTGCCTACGCCCTCGAACGGCTGCCGCTGAATCTCTTTGATTAGCTTATTGATGCGGCCGAGAATCTTCTTGTCGGTTTTCTGCCAGTACAAGTAGTCTTCCCAGGCATTCTCGGCAAAGATGAGCCTCACTCCAGCAGCTCCTTCTCTTGGCCACCACCTTGTTCCAGCTCGGCCATGGCGTCGATCAAACGGCGCGCGTTGTGGGGTGAACGCAGTAGGTAAGCGGTTTCCTGTAGCGCCTCATAATCTTCCAGCGAAAGCATGACCACCGAAGGTGCCTTGCTGCGCGTGATGATGACAGGTGAATGATCTTCGCAGACTTGCTCCATGGTCTTGGCCAAGTGGCTTCGGGCGGCGGTATAGCTAATAGCATCCATAATAATACTCCTGTACGCAATGTTGTACTGTACAGATTGTCGTACATGGAAGGGCGGTAGACAACAACTTTCTACTCACGCGCCTGCTTTAACACCAATCAGACGTTGTGCTTGGGGCGCTTGATCATTCAACGGCCCGAGTCGATTTATCCCCCGGGCTGGTACCGCCCCAACCGCCCAAGCGTCATGAGCACGGCAAACTGCACCGCGAGCCCCGCCTATGTCGTATTTCCATCGCCGCCGAAGGTGGCTAGTTAGGTACCGCGTTACGAGTGGTAGACTTGGCTGCGGCCGCCATCCATCAGAATGTCGGTGGCATTGATAAAACGTGCTTCGTCGCTGGCTAGAAAAAGCGCCGTGTTGGCGACCTCATCGGCCTCACCGATGCGCTGGCACGGCAGCAGATCTATCTGGTGTTGACGTTCGGCTTCGCTCAGGCCGTCCAGCCAGGCTTGTGCGGGCGGCGTGCGAATCAGACCGGGTGAGATAGAGTTAACGCGGATGCCACGCGCCGCATATTCGATGCCCAGTGACCGGGTCAGACCGATCAGGCCGTGCTTGGCGACCGGGTACGGAAAGGCGCCGGGAATAATCTTGTGCCCGTGAACTGAAGCGATGTTGACGATATGACCATATTCGCGGGCCAGCATGCCAGGTAGCGCAGCCTGAATGACCCGCCACGCGCCTTCCAGATTGATCGATAGGCAACGCCGCCAAGTGGCTTCATCGGTTTCGAGCGGGTCTGAGAAAACGTTAACGCCAGCGGCATTGATCACAATATCGATTCGGCCCAAGGCGTTGCCAACCTCCGCGACCGCGTGATTTATCGCGGTCGTGTCAGCTACATCGGCTTCCACGCCCAGGACAGGGCGGCCAATTTCGCGCTCAAGCCGGGCGCACTCCCTGGCGAGCGCATGGCTATCCCGGTCTAGCAGTGCCACGCTCGCGCCTTCGGAAAGAAAACGCTCAGCCGTTGCCAGCCCGATGCCGCTGGCCCCGCCGGTAATGAGTGCTGTACGTTGCTTGAGTCTCATGCGTGGTAATCCCGCTATTTATAATTGAGCTGATAGGTAGAGTGCGTCAGGAAGTCATGGCTTCCTGTTCTTTAATAGTTATTCCGTCCAACGCCATGTTCGGTCGTTCATGGTGTTAAGTCCATGATTGAAGCGGGATAGGTTTCAGCTTCGTCCTGTGTTCATCCTGGGTGTCAGCCGGGGCACGGCAAGCGCGCCATCTATTGGCGTAGGAACCTTTATGCTGTGAACTTGCCCCCTGCCTGGCTAAATCTTATTGTCGAAACGTCAACAGAGCCCAGGAAACAAGAGGAATGACCCTTAACCAAGGCAGCTGCATCATCGCTGTTATGTGTAAGCATGGAGATATTAATGACACAAAAACTATTTTTTCCGGTGATTGAGACCGAGCGATTGACCATTAAACCGTTAGTAACAGGTGACGCGGATAGTTTACTGGAAATTTTTGCTGATCCTGAGGTCATGCGGTATTGGCATACTGCTCCCTGGGCAACGATTCAGGATTCACTTGAATTCATTAATGACAGCCACGATTCGATGCAGCGTCAAGAGTCACTTGTACTTGGTGTGTATCTGAAGTCTACAGGCGAGTTAGCTGGCAAGTGCATGCTATTTAGCTACGACAAGGAATCCAAACGAGCCGAGATCGGTTTTGGGTTAGGCCGTTCTTGTTGGGGTAAAGGCTATGTATGCGAGGCGGGAGAGGCGTTGATTCAGTACGGGTTCAACTCATTGGGACTTCGGAGAATTGAAGCAGAGATCGACCCAGACAATCAATCTTCTGCGAAAGCGCTAGAGAATCTTGGATTTGCTCGAGAAGGGGTTCTAAGGCAGCGTTGGGAGGTCAATGGTATCGTCTCTGACTCGGCAATGTATGGGCGGCTGATAAGCGATCACCCTGCATAGCCAATCAATGCTTGTGGCAGGCGCCTGTTGTGGGCGTTAGATCAAGAGTAGATTCTGGATATGACTATCCCAGAGATAACAAACGAAGCAATACAGGCACAGTTAGTCGTAGAAGACGTCCTGGGTGATTCGATCATCGGTATTTATCTC
>NZ_JBQSXL010000061.1:0-3082 GCF_052378165.1 Halomonas sp. AOP30-A1-24 | reverse complement strand
AGCCAGAGGCGATGAAAGACGTGGAAGCCTGCGATAAGGTTCGGCGAGGTGGCAAACAACCTGTGACCCGGACATCTCTGAATGGGGAAACCCACTGACCACAAGGTCAGTATCCTGTACTGAATACATAGGTGCAGGAGGCGAACCAGGGGAACTGAAACATCTAAGTACCCTGAGGAAAAGAAATCAACCGAGATTCCCCCAGTAGCGGCGAGCGAACGGGGAGCAGCCCTTAAGCAGGTGACTGATTAGACGAACGAGCTGGGAAGCTCGGCCATAGCGGGTGATAGCCCCGTAGTCGAAAGTCTGATCCTGTGAAATCGAGTAGGTCGGGGCACGAGAAACCTTGACTGAAGACGGGGGGACCATCCTCCAAGGCTAAATACTCCTGGCTGACCGATAGTGAACCAGTACCGTGAGGGAAAGGCGAAAAGAACCCCGGAGAGGGGAGTGAAATAGATCCTGAAACCGTGTGCGTACAAGCAGTAGGAGCAGACTTGTTCTGTGACTGCGTACCTTTTGTATAATGGGTCAGCGACTTATATTCAGTGGCGAGGTTAACCGTATAGGGGAGCCGTAGGGAAACCGAGTCTTAACTGGGCGACACAGTCGCTGGATATAGACCCGAAACCGGGCGATCTATCCATGAGCAGGGTGAAGGTTGAGTAACATCAACTGGAGGCCCGAACCAGGATCTGTTGAAAAAGATTTGGATGACTTGTGGATCGGAGTGAAAGGCTAATCAAGCCCGGAGATAGCTGGTTCTCCTCGAAAGCTATTTAGGTAGCGCCTCACGTATCACCGCCGGGGGTAGAGCACTGTTTCGGCTAGGGGGTCATCCCGACTTACCAACCCGAGGCAAACTCCGAATACCGGTGAGTGCAAGCGTGGGAGACACACGGCGGGTGCTAACGTCCGTCGTGAAAAGGGAAACAACCCAGACCGTCAGCTAAGGTCCCCAAATTCTGGTTAAGTGGGAAACGATGTGGGAAGGCTCAGACAGCTAGGAGGTTGGCTTAGAAGCAGCCATCCTTTAAAGAAAGCGTAATAGCTCACTAGTCGAGTCGGCCTGCGCGGAAGATGTAACGGGGCTAAACCAGATACCGAAGCTACGGGTTCATCCTTAGGATGAGCGGTAGAGGAGCGTCGTGTAAGCCGATGAAGGTGAGTTGAGAAGCTTGCTGGAGGTATCACGAGTGCGAATGCTGACATGAGTAACGATAAGGGGAGTGAAAAACTCCCCCGCCGGAAGACCAAGGTTTTCTGTTCGATGCTAATCAGAGCAGAGTGAGTCGGCCCCTAAGGCGAGGCCGAAAGGCGTAGTCGATGGGAAACGGGCTAATATTCCCGTACCGGACATGATTGCGATGGGGGGACGGAGAAGGCTAGGTGGGCCAGGCGTTGGTTGTCCTGGTGAAAGTCAGTAGGCCTGGGTCTCAGGTAAATCCGGGACCCTTCAAAGCCGAGAGACGAGACGAAGACACCACGGTGTCGAAGTCATTGATGCCACGCTTCCAGGAAAAGCCTCTAAGCTTCAGATCATGTGCGACCGTACCCCAAACCGACACAGGTGGTCAGGGTGAGAATCCCAAGGCGCTTGAGAGAACTCGGGTGAAGGAACTAGGCAAAATGGTGCCGTAACTTCGGGAGAAGGCACGCCGGCGTAGGGTGAGAGGACTTGCTCCTTCAGCCCGAACCGGTCGAAGATACCAGGTGGCTGCAACTGTTTATTAAAAACACAGCACTCTGCCAACTCGCAAGAGGACGTATAGGGTGTGACGCCTGCCCGGTGCCGGAAGGTTAAATGATGGTGTTAGCCCTCGGGCGAAGCTCTTGATTGAAGCCCCGGTAAACGGCGGCCGTAACTATAACGGTCCTAAGGTAGCGAAATTCCTTGTCGGGTAAGTTCCGACCTGCACGAATGGCGTAATGATGGCCACGCTGTCTCCACCCGAGACTCAGTGAAATTGAAATCGCCGTGAAGATGCGGTGTACCCGCGGCTAGACGGAAAGACCCCGTGAACCTTTACTATAGCTTCACACTGGACGCTGATGTTGCCTGTGTAGGATAGCTGGGAGGCTTTGAACTTCGGACGCCAGTTCGAAGGGAGCCAACCTTGAAATACCAGCCTGGCATCATTGGCGTTCTCACTCAGGTCCGTTATCCGGATCGAGGACAGTGTGTGGTGGGTAGTTTGACTGGGGCGGTCTCCTCCCAAAGAGTAACGGAGGAGCACGAAGGTACCCTCAGCACGGTCGGACATCGTGCAATGAGTGCAAGAGCATAAGGGTGCTTGACTGCGAGACAGACACGTCGAGCAGGTGCGAAAGCAGGTTCTAGTGATCCGGTGGTTCTGTATGGAAGGGCCATCGCTCAACGGATAAAAGGTACTCCGGGGATAACAGGCTGATACCGCCCAAGAGTTCACATCGACGGCGGTGTTTGGCACCTCGATGTCGGCTCATCACATCCTGGGGCTGAAGTCGGTCCCAAGGGTATGGCTGTTCGCCATTTAAAGTGGTACGCGAGCTGGGTTTAGAACGTCGTGAGACAGTTCGGTCCCTATCTGCCGTGGGCGTTGGATGTTTGAGAAGAGCTGCTCCTAGTACGAGAGGACCGGAGTGGACGACCCTCTGGTGTTCCGGTTGTCACGCCAGTGGCATTGCCGGGTAGCTATGGTCGGACGGGATAACCGCTGAAAGCATCTAAGCGGGAAGCCCCCTTCAAGATGAGACATCCCCGAGGCCTTGAGCCTCCTGAAGGGCCCAGCGAGACCAGCTGGTTGATAGGCACGGTGTGGACGCACTGCAAGGTGTTGAGCTAACGTGTACTAATGGCCCGTGAGGCTTGACCCTATAACACCCAAGGGGTCTGGTCGCAGTGACAACGATGACTACCGGATACGCGCGCTGGGCGAGCAAACGCCTGGCACGAGAGACGATCACACGACACAGCATGATGTACATTGACAGTTACGCCTGACGACCATAGCGAGCGTGAACCACCTGATCCCTTGCCGAACTCAGTAGTGAAACCGCTTAGCGCCGATGGTAGTGTGGGGTCTCCCCATGCGAGAGTAGG
>NZ_JBQSXL010000060.1:0-3864 GCF_052378165.1 Halomonas sp. AOP30-A1-24 | reverse complement strand
ACGCAGCGGCGGCATGGCCTTGATGGCGACTGCCCAGGCGCGTCCCGAGCCGATTCCCGTTTATGCCGAGATGAGCAGCATCAACCCGGTATTCCTGTTCCCCGAAGCGCTGAAAGCACGCGGCAACAAGCTTGCCGAAGGCTTTGTCGCTTCGCTGAACATGGGTGCCGGCCAGTTCTGCACCAACCCTGGCCTGGTCATTGGCCTCAAAGGCGCTGACCTGGATGCGTTTATCTCTACCGCTGGGGAAGCCGTTAAAGCCAGCGGCGCCCAAACGATGCTGACGCCCGGCATCCATGAAGCGTATCAAAGCGGTGTCTCCGCCCTTTCGGGCCAACCAAGCGTCAAGGAAGTGGCCCGTGGTCAGTCAGGTAGCGGCCCGCATAGCTGCCAACCGGGGCTATTTGTGGCCAGCGCTCAGGACTTCCTTAACGATGACGCGCTTCAGGGCGAAATCTTCGGCGCTGCCTCGCTGGTCATTGAGTGCGCTGATGCGCGGGAGATGCAGCGTGTTGCCGACCAGCTCGAAGGTCAGCTGACGATTACCCTGCAAATGGACGATGGCGACCTGGAGGCCGCAAAATCACTTCTTCCCACGCTTGAGCAGCGCGCCGGCCGACTCCTGGCCAATGGCTGGCCGACCGGGGTTGAAGTGGGTCACGCGATGGTGCATGGAGGACCGTTCCCGGCAACGTCCGACAGCCGCACCACGTCCGTCGGCAGCGCCGCGATTTATCGCTTCCTGCGCCCCGTTTGCTATCAGGACCTGCCTGCTGGCTTACTGCCAGAAGCATTGCGCGACGATAATCCTTTTAAGGTTTCGCGACTGGTGGATGGTAAGCGGGAATATTAAACAAGACGGTAAATAGCAACTCATCAGGACATATACTGCCTGAGACCTTTTATTAACATGCTAAAGACCTCGCCACACCAAGCCCCCGACAGGGGGCTATATCCCATGTTAAACGTGGAATATTTTAGCGAAAAAACGAATTATTTTATGGAACGGAGCGCGGTACGACGGTCACCACTTAAACGTTAATTCATCCCAGGCATTAACCTCCTATAGCCTACTGAGGACAGCCCTGTCCAAGACGAATTTTGACTAGCGGCGCCTGTTATTCAACCGTAAACATCCTGCACATATGCCCGAAATGCTAATTTACGGATTTATCTATTTCACAGGCTGATTTCTCTTTCGTCGTGCGATAAACACTATCCAAGTGAGCAAGCATCGCTCGCTCGGCCGCATCGGGATCACCGCGTTTCAAAGCATCAACAATGCGAGCATGCTCCCCATAACTCCGCTCAATCGCACCGTCCTCAACCATTACTTGGCGGCGTATACTAAGCCCATACCCGTAGAGTTCTTGAGCATAACGCAACAACAAGGAATTATTAGCATACTCAGAGATAAGTTTATGAAAGCTCTGATCAGATAGCTGAAAATAGACAGGCGAATCGAATAGCTTGCTCTGTGCGTCAAGCAATCGCTCCAGCTTTTGAATGCCTTCCATATCTATTCTAATAGCAGCTCGCCTAGCAATAGCAGCTTCGACAATAATCCGGCTCTCGAAAACACAGTCCAAATCGAAGCTCTCCATCTCGCTTACCCGGCAAGCCTCTTGGGTATCTGTAAAACGTGATAGAGCATGCTCATCTGCACTTATACGTGTTTTACTGCCTTGAGAAACGCTTATCAAATCATAGGCAGCCATTTGAGCAAGAGCACCTCGTACTGTCTCTCTACTAACTTCAAAAAGCTGTGCCAACTCGCGCTCGCTAGGCAATAAATCTCCCTCTCTTAGCAGTCCTGTTTTAAGCATATCAATTAGTTTTTCAACCAGTACTTCCTTTTTAGTTTTATTTTTGAGAGCTTTTTCAAAAGCAAATGCTGAATTAGACATAAAATTTTCCCATCTCAACTGGTCTATATACTAGACCAAAAACGACCATGATTTCCACATATGATCACCCTTTAGACAAAGGTATATATTTACCGACCCCCTATTGACTAACAAGGCCATAGGAATCTAAATTGCCTACCGACTGGTCCGGTAATCCAACCAGCATACCAGACAAACACAATAAGCCTAAAAAGAAGGGGCTCGTCATGTTCAAACTCTCTCTCAGCGCTACGGCTTTAGCTTTGGTCTTGTGTTCTTCGCAAGCCCAAGCTAACCAAGAAAAAATTGTATTCGCTATTGGTGGATCATCCCAAAGCTTGCAAGGCCAAACCGCATTGGAGTTTAAACGCCAACTCCAAGAGAGATTAGGCGACGATATCCAAATTGAATATTACGATAGTGGCCAGTTGGGAGATGAGCGCCAACTTATCCAACGCCTACGCATGGGCACCGTCGACTTAGCTGCAATTTCATCGATCATGTCATCTGTAGCGCCAAATTTTGCTCTTTTCGATCTTCCTTACTTGGTCAGCGATCGTGACCATTTAAAGAAAATAGATGATGAAATTGTTATGCAGGATCTTGCTGAAGGAGCAGAGGAGCAAGGCTTAAAAATTATCTCTACATGGGAAAACGGTTTTCGTCAAATTACCAACAGTCGCCGAGCTATCACTACTCCCACTGATCTAGAAGGACTAAGAATTCGCACTCCTCAAAGTGACTGGCGAACCCGTATGTTCTCAACGTGGGGCGCCAACCCTACTCCCATGGCTTTTTCAGAAGTATTTGTTGGGCTCCAAACAGGTGTAATCGACGGACAAGAAAACCCTCTCAGTAATATTTACGGCGCTCGGCTTCACGAAGTTCAAGAATATTTATCGCTAACGAACCATGTTTATACACCTATATGGCTAACCGCCGGTTTAGGCAAGTGGGATCAATTCTCAGATGAGGTTCGTGATGCAATTAGCGAGGCGGCTGCTGAAACTCAATTATGGGCTTTTGCAAGAGGCGCTGAATTGGATCAAGAGCTGCTAGATACGATGCGAGATTCCGGCGTTGAAATTAACGAAGTGGACCGAGAAGCATTTATCAGTGCCAGTGTTCCTGTATATGAGGCGTTTGCTGAGCAAGTTGAAAATGGTCAAGCATTAATAGATCGCGCCATGAGCCTAGCCAACGATTAAAAAGTATTTACCTTTTGGGCGTCATTACAGACGCCCATGCGTCCAGCAACGGGTATAAAAAATGGCACTAATTGAAAAGCTGCGGTTTCTAATCGAAAAGTTATTAGAAATCTTTACCGTTACTTTGCTACTTGCTCTTACTTTCATAGTACTTGCAGCTGTGGCATTTAGAACCTTTGGAAGCTCTATTACCTGGTACGATGAGGTAGCATCTATAGGACTTGCCTGGTTAACTTTTTACGGTGCCAACCTGGCAGCCATTAAACGTGCGCATATGGGATTTCCAGGGCTTGTAAGCAATGCTCCCTCAGCTATCAGAGCTAGCTTATTTGTTTTAAGCGAAGCTATTGTGATTGGTTTCTTCTTGATAATTGCTTATTACGGCTACCGAGTCTTGGACATACTGGCATGGGATCGCTTGGTTTCTCTTCCTAGTATTAGCCTTACGATTACCCAATCGGCAGTCCCTATTAGCGCGGCATTGTTTATTCTTTGTGAACTGTTATCTCTACCTGGCGCTTGGAAAAAGATGAAAAATGGCGTCGACAGCGAGCATGAAGCTATCGAAGAAGCAATTCGTTTAGCCGAGGAAGATTTAAGGGAGAGTCGGCCATGATTTTACTAGTAGTTATCGCAGCCTTATTTTCTTTGGTGCTTATCAATGTACCTATTGCAGTCGCAATTGGAGCTGTAGGTGTTATTGGTGTTTTTATAAACATGGGGCCTCAGCATCTTCTTAATGTTCCCTTAACACTTTTTAATGGTGCTAC
>NZ_JBQSXL010000059.1:0-3929 GCF_052378165.1 Halomonas sp. AOP30-A1-24 | reverse complement strand
GTTCTGCGGTATAGGCCAGCCAACTAATGCACAGACCGAAGTACCAAGCATCAGCGCCACTGAGTTGCATACACTGCTGGTTAAAGAGCCCACAGTGACACTGCTGGATGTTCGCGAACAGAACGAGTGGGACATCGTCCATATTGAGGGCGCACATTTGCTGCCCAAGGCGTACGTACTAACTAGCCTTGGCCAAGGTGTCATGGCCGAAAAAGACGCACCTTACGTGGTGTACTGCAAGGCCGGCACCCGCTCCAGAGAAGTAGTCCAGGCGATGCTCACTGCCGGTTTCAGTAACGTGCGCAATTTGCAGGGTGGCGTATTGGCATGGGTACACGATGTCAATCCGACTCTAGCAAGTTACTAAGGTGCGATCATGCTGAATTTATCCACTTCAATGCGTGATGCCCTCTTCCGCCAAGCTCATGAGCAACACCCGATTGAATGCTGCGGCATCATCACCAGCTTGGCAGGAGAGCCCAGACCTCACCGACTGATACCTATGCACAATGCCGCTCAATCTAAAGACTTTTTCATCTTCGAGCCACGAGAACAACTACTAGTGTGGCGGGAAATGGACGTACGTAGTGAGTTTCCACTGGTGATCTATCACTCCCATACTGCCTCAAAACCCTATCCCAGTTCCACAGATGTAGATTATGCCGCTGCCTTTCCCGACGCCTACCACTTAATCATTAGCACCGTTAAACACTTCTGCCCAGCGATGCGCTGCTACTACATCAAGCATGGTCGGATACTGGAACAAGAGCTGACTTTCGAGCAACCCCCACTATTTTATTGATAAATAAGGAATCTAAATGCCTGTCACTATTCATATACCCACTATTATGCGCTCCTTAACCAATGGAGCTGCCACTGTTGATGCCCAAGGTAGTAACTTGGCTGACGTCATTGATGACCTGGAGCGAGATTGGCCAGGAGTGAAGCAACGACTGGTAAAGGATGATGCTCTGGTGAAATTTATAAACCTTTACGTCAACGATCAGGACGTGCGCTTTCACAGCGGCCTACAGACACCAATTAACGAGGGTGATGAGGTTATTATTCTCCCTGCCGTGGCCGGTGGTCAGATCAACTATATCTGCAAACCACTGACAAAGGCCTGAGGAGATACTACGATGCCATGCCCATTATCCGGCAGAAAGCGTGTGACGTCGGCCACCGCCCCGAACGAAATGCGCTATGACGATTATCTACATCTCAAGCAGATTTTAGACAGCCAAGTTCCACGCTCCGAGATCCCTGACGAATTGTTGTTTATCATCCAGCATCAGACAGCTGAACTGTGGATGAAGTTGATGCTGTATGAGTTGACCCAGGCGATTCAGCATTTGGGCAGTGATAACCTACCCGCCGCGCTGAAGGCCATCGCGCGAGTACAGCGGATCATGGATCACTTGAATCACGCCTGGAGCGTGCTGGCGACCCTAACCCCTAGCGATTTTCTTGCTATGCGCCCGTCGCTGGGCAGCGCCTCAGGGCATCAGTCCGTGCAGTTTCGTGAGATAGAGTTCCTGCTTGGCAACAAATCCTCAGCACACTTAGCAGACCACACTCAGGACGAACTGGCCCTGCATGCACTGCAAAAGCGTTTAATGGCGCCATCACTGTATGATGAAGTGGTGCGCCTAATGGCTGCACGCGGCATGGATATTGACCAGTCTCGGCTGCAATTTGAGCATAGTGAGCCAACTAGTCACTCTCCTTCAGTGGAAGCAGCTTGGTTGCAAGTGTATCGCCAGCCCGAGGAACACCGAGAGCTATACACCCTAGGCGAGCAACTAGTGGAATTAGAAGACAGCGTTAAGCACTGGCGCTTTCGCCACCTCTGCACGGTAGAACGAATCATCGGCCATCGCCAGGGAACCGGCGGCACCAGCGGAGTTAGCTACCTTCGCTCCACTCTCAACACAGTTCTATTCCCCGAACTCTGGCAGTTGCGCACCCACCTCTGAACCCAGGAGCCTATCACGATGGCGCGACATTCAACTCACCTCCCTCAAGAGCGCACTGCGCTGATCGTAGGAGCGGGGCTTGCTGGCCCTCTACTGGCCTGTTTGCTACAGCGCCAAGGCTGGCAAGTGACTCTTCTGGAAAAACGCGGTGACCCACGTAAAAGCTTGGCCAACACGGGTAAATCAATCAACCTAGCTCTGGCTGAACGTGGCCTACAGGCTCTGCGGCTAATTGGGCTAGAGGCATCTGTGCTAGCAGAAGCAGTGGCTATGCGCGGTCGGCGCGTGCATTCGCTGGGGAACCCCGCCAGCTACCAACCCTACAGCCCCCGTTCTGAAGACGTCCTATGGTCTATCCAGCGTGGCCGCTTTAATCAACAACTGCTTGCTGCCGCTGAAGCTGCCGGCGTACGCCTGCGTTTTGACACTCCGCTCGAACAAGTTGACTGGGCGGCACAATGTGCGCTAGCTGGAGGTGAACATCTTTCCTTCGACCTGCTGGTGGGTGCTGATGGTGCAGACTCAGCCGTGCGTCGAGCCATGGCACTCGTTACCTCGCTGGGAGAACACCGAGAGTGGCAACCCCACGGCTATAAAGAGCTCTATATGCCATCTCGCGCCGATGGCTGTCCGCGACTTGAGGCCGACGCTCTTCACATTTGGCCGCGTGGCGGACACATGTGCATCGCCCTACCGAACATAGACGGCAGCTTTACCGCTACGCTCTTCCTGCCGCACGACAATACCGACGAAGCCTGTTTCAAGCGCCTTGCGGAGGGTAAAGTAGCGCGGAGCTGGTTCGAGCGGATATACCCAGATCTATCGGAATATTTACCCAACCTAGAACAAGATTTCGAATACAACCCCACTGGCCAGCTTGGCTCCCTCTGGTTGCGCAAATGGCAAGTCGAGGGCTGCGCAGTACTGATCGGTGATGCTGCACACCCAATGGTGCCCTTCCACGGCCAGGGTATGAACTGCGCACTGGAAGATGCCACAGCGTTGGCAAAGTATCTAACAGCACAGCCAGAGTTGAGTAGAGCTCTAAGCGCCTATGAAGAAGAACGCCAACCCAACGCCAGCGCAATCCAGGCTATGGCACTAGAAAACTATGTTGAAATGCGAGAGCGGGTCAGTAGTGCTGGCTATCAACTGGAACGGCAACTGGCACAGTGGCTGGAAGCTGAGCACCCAGAACGCTTTATGTCTCGCTACTCCATGGTGACCTTCAGCAACCTTCCTTACGCCACTGCACAGGCTCGAGGAGAGATTCAATCAGAATTGCTTCGTCTGGCCGTCAAAGGTTGCAAGAGCTTCGAAGAGATCAACCTAGCTGCTGTGAAAAGTCAGTTGCATAGGCACCTAACGCCGCTATATCCCTTAGGAGGAATGGACGGATGTATGTGATGAAGGTTTCCGACCCTCTTGGCCATCAGCTTCCACTGAACAGACGAGAACGAGCCTATTCACCGAGCTCACTGGCACCTAGTTATAAGCAAACTCTCACTCAGTATAGATCTGATAGCCAAGCAGCCATTGCGCTCCTCGGCCAGCCGCGAGTATTACGCTATGGGCCTGCGGCTAGGGAAAAGATCCTCCTATTCCAGGCCACTCGATCCCCTGGGGCAACGATCGTA
This sequence comes from Halomonas sp. AOP30-A1-24, assembly GCF_052378165.1. Taxonomy (NCBI): domain Bacteria; kingdom Pseudomonadati; phylum Pseudomonadota; class Gammaproteobacteria; order Oceanospirillales; family Halomonadaceae; genus Halomonas; species Halomonas sp. AOP30-A1-24. Next base: position 316 of record NZ_JBQSXL010000059.1, on the reverse strand, counting down.
TATATTCACGGTGGCTACTGGCAGGAACTGAGCGCAAAAGACTCGCTGTTCTCTGCCCCAGGCTTAAACGCTCATGGCTTAGACTACGCTGCAGTAGGCTATAGTTTAGCGCCGAATGTCCCTCTCGAATATATTGTCGACCAAGTTGCTCAGGCCTTGCTTACACTACGCACTTGGTACGCAGCTCGGGGCCAAGTGCCAAAAATCATCCTCGTTGGCAGCTCCGCTGGCGCACATTTGGCAGCAATGTTGCTGTGTCGGATCTGGCCAGATTCATCACCTTTCCAAGGCGCCTTGCTAGGGCGTGTCCTCATTT
>NZ_JBQSXL010000058.1:0-4094 GCF_052378165.1 Halomonas sp. AOP30-A1-24 | reverse complement strand
TATCCTCAAGCCTCAATTACTCCAACAGAGAAAGCACGTTCTGTGGAACCTGGTTCGCTTGGGCCAGTACAGACGTACCTGCCTGCTCCAGAATCTGTGCTTTGGTCATGTTGGCCACTTCCACCGCGTAGTCAGCATCCATAATACGCGAGCGGGCGGCAGAAAGGTGACGATTGGTTTCGTCATGATTTTCAATGATGGCTAATAGCCGGTTATTCAGAGCGCCAAACTCGCTGCGCTTGTTATCCACTTGGGCGATTGCTCGGTCTAATGTCGCCAGTGGATCAGCAGGGTTGCGGATGCGGCGTGCTTCATCTGTCTCACGTATTGTTACCGTGGTCAGGTTGTTATCCACGTTTGTACTCAGTGAACTACGCACTGGGTAATAAAGGATTACGTCACCGTTTCCATTAACGGTTTGCAGCAAATGCTCGCCTTTTTGGTTCAGCACGATGTTGGCTGTTTTCATCGCACCGCTGCCATTTGACAAGGCGTTTAAATTAAACACGTAACCATTTTCAGGCTCAGCTGCCATGACATCTTGATGCGTTGTGCCGTTTAACTCGACATAGTTAACCTGCACATTGGCATTACTCGGCTTAAAATGCACGAACGATGACCCAGCAACAAAAGGCTGGTCGGTGACCGCCCCCATTGGTGTACGCTCACTTACCACGGTGAACGTACTCTCCGAACCACCTGTTTGGCTGGTCACATCAGCGGGATAATACGCATACTGCTCCCCCGCCAACTGCTCTTCGACATAATAAGTGCTATTTAACTGTACTAGAGAGATGCTGCCGCTGTTGCTTTCATCCTGACCATCCAGAGTCAGGCTATAGTCCGCGCTGCCTTTTTGCACTGCTGGCATATAACGTACTTCACTAATGGGGCCTGGCATATCAGCCGGGGCTACATGCGTGTCTTCCAGCACCTGAGCCACCACACTTCGCTGGCTGTTATCCATGATAAGTTCAACGGGCGTATAGTCGCTCCCACGCGCTATCCAATACTCTCCTCCCGAACGTACGATATCCGCGCTACCTAACGGCCAACTATTGCCGTCCAAGTCGACAGCGCTTCGGGAGTATATAACTTCACCTAATGTGCGTTCAGTCACTGCCTCTCGAACATTAATCGTTACGTCGTTATTGCGGGTATCCGTATCGTGTGATGCGCTAATCGATACATTTTTAAGCTGCCCGCCATCGCCACCTAGCTGGATAACATCGCGGTTATTGAAGCGCACTAAATGTGGTTCGTTATCAGCAGGCACATAAGCAACGCGTGAATACTCCGCATCGTCGATAGGAATACGCGCCGAGCGGCCCGGCAGTGTGTCAGTATGCGTGATGGTGCCGGGTTCGCCCTGAAAGGTAAAATCCTTAAGCCCCAGTGTTTGCACACTAAAGCCGGGGGCGCCTAAATTAACGTTCAGGGTTTCGCCATCGTTGGCGCCTACTTGCAGGGAAAGATGCCCCGCTGTGCCATCCAGAAGCGGAATGCCGTTATATTCGGCAACCTGGTTCAAGCGCTCGATTTCCTTCAGGTTGAGATTAATCTCCGCCTGGATACGGTCGCCCATTTCGCCGTTATAAATTTCACTCAATCCCTGCACAGTAAGCTCACGGATACGCTGCAACTTACCGTTCACCGCCTCCAGCACGCCTTGTGCGGTTTGCGACAACGATATGCCATCGTTGGCATTACGCATCGCCATGCCGCGCCCGCTAATCTGGCTGGTCATGCGGTTAGCAATTGCCTGGCCTGCGGCATCATCCTTAGCGCCGTTGATACGCAAGCCGGATGAAAGGCGCTCCATGGATGTCGCCAGCGCAGACTGATTACGCTTCAGGTTCGCCTGGCCGTTCATAGATGGCAAATTGGTATGGATCGACGCCATTAACGGGCCTGCCTATTAGTAGTAATTACTTGCTTATCGGCCCGGCTATAAAAAACTTTACCAGTGAGTTACAAGAACTCAACTGGTCGTCAGGTATGGAGAGCTATTAACTCCCTCCCCTTATCCACAGAATCTATGCACACAACTAAAAAATCTGCCAAAAACACGTTTCAACACCTCACCGCGCGATACGGGGTTGAATGTTTCGCCTACGGCATGATTGATCCAGCAAGGTTGTCGACGCCGATAGCTGCCCTTTTTTTGGCTGACACGGTAGCGCTGTCCATGCAAGCTCTTGACCAGTCGAGCCTGTCAGCGCTGTGCAATGGCTGCAAGAGGGTTTGATGCAGGCATTCCATACACCTGCTTGCTGCCAATCCCGTCATCGTCGCCAGCAGGTGACGCCCGAACCACTCCTATTTTCTGCGGCAGTATGCGCCATGGAATGCCTGAACGAAGGACGAAAACAATGCCTGTCAGTGCAGTGCGATAGGCTATAGGTGACCTGCCGCCACGAGCACTGACTTGGGGCGTAGGTAACAGAAATGGCCCAAAGTTCGTCTGAAACAACCTTTGAAGTCATACGTTCAGGCTGCAAATGAGAAAGTCATTTTTCAAGGTTTTGAAATACGCTCTAACTCAAGCATAATTTTTCTAGATGCTTCATCAACCGTTTCTGCTTCTTCTTTGGTTAATATATCTTTCCAAATCCCCCTTCTATCTTGAATTGGCTGCTGCATTTGCCAAGCACGGCGCTCTAAGTGAGCTTGCTCACCCTTGCCATCAGTTTTTTGCGGATGGACGCCAAACCAGTCCTTTTTTGACTCATGGTAGTTAAGCATGGCTTGAGAAAATGGAACACCTAAAAAGTCACACATTTTTTGAATAGTGTTCTCGGTATCGATAACAACATCTTCATAGTGTATCAAAAGCGAATTTTTCTGCCTACTTACCTCCAGAGACTTCTTACTATCGTTTAGCCATCGATTCAATGCCTGAGAAAAATCGCCAGTACGATTTTTGATTGAAGCAACAACATCTTTTGCTTCTCTTGTCATTACTATAAATTTAGCATCAGTAAATCTCGCCATTATTTTTTCATAACAATACACATGGCGAGGTGTTTTTTCACAAAGCCAATCACTACACAACCCTCTGGCGAGCAACTCCTCTTTATACAAATCACTATCAATATCTTGGTTATCTAAAAACCAGCCTGTTTCTCTTTTAATCGAATATATAGCATCATTCTCGCCCAGAATCGTTGCAATCAATGTGGTGCCTGTATGCCCACAACCCACAACAAAGCAATGCTGTAAAGAAAAATCTACATTTTTATTTACAACTAAAGGCAATTGCTTATTTACTTTTTTAACATATTCATTTTCAAAACTATCAACCAGGAAAGTTTTTATCAAGCGAAGAGAAAAATCATAACTTCCATAAGCCTCATGTAAGATGAAAGCCATCTTTTTAACTTCATCTTCAGTGAGTTCAGTCACCCGGTTAATATCTTTCACATAAACTGCATCCGCAGTTGTCAATTGATTGATACCCTGATGAATTCCACCATTGATTTTCATCGGCGCATACAGGCGCCTTCTTTGCTCCAAAAGCGTGTGCAGCATAAAGCCATTTGCGCGCATCCATTGATCAATCTCAGCGAAAAGAGGCTGATTTTCATAAAGCTGTATGAAATTTACTTCAGTTTGAATAACCAATGCATTTTTTAGCTTATTTTCAGCATTTTTGAAAACATTTAATTCGCCGCCTTGAATATCAATTTTTAACCAATCGATATTCTGAATTTGAGCGACATCATCCAGCCGGACAGTATCGATTTCTTCGATCGATTTAACTTTCCCCCAAATCGGATAGCCCTGAAAGTGATCAAGCACCTGATTATTAGGTTTAAGTGTTGAAGTCATGCCTGAAGCTTGGCAGATATAAAGTTTAGTCCGCTCGCCGGTGCCAACCGCATGTGGTAGGTACGTTTCATTGGGGCCTTTCATCTCTAGCAGCTTTTGCAAGGCCTCTTTCTGTGGCTCAAAACCCACTAGACTCACCAAACCACGCTTAAGAAGCCCGGCATAAGGCGGCGTTCCATCAATAGGGTTTGCGCCGACATCCACTACCTGGATTGGCTCCTCAAGCTCCCACAAGTTTGTAGTTTTTTTATTCGTCTGTGCGC
>NZ_JBQSXL010000057.1:0-4484 GCF_052378165.1 Halomonas sp. AOP30-A1-24 | reverse complement strand
CATTCAGGAGAAACAGTTTTCTGCTGAGCAACAACGTGGCGTAACCAGCGATTTACGTGAAGGGCTGAATAGTGCCTATCGCCAGCTCCGTGAGCTATTAAGCACGTTCCGGCTTAGTTTGGATAAGCCAGGCCTTCAGCCCGCACTACAGCAAACCATCAAAGAGTTTAGCCAGCGGCTTGGGTTCCCGGTCGAGCTAACCTACCGCCTGCCACCCCACTTACTTAGCGCAAGTGAAGAAATACACCTGCTGCAAATCACGCGCGAAGCACTCGCCAATACACATAAACATGCCAAAGCTCACTGGGCACACGTTAGCCTGGTATTTGATCAGGCAACACTGCACTTGGCGATTGAAGATGACGGTATAGGCCTACAGGATGATCAGTCCCCCCCCATGCACTACGGGCTAGTGATCATGCGTGACCGAGCCAATAACATTAATGCCGACCTTCATTTCAATAATCGACCGGAAGGAGGCACAGGCGTTTATCTGTGCTTTACCCCGTTGACCGAACGTCTTATCAAGGAAGGAAATACTTGAATATGGCTAGCGAAATTTACGACGAGCCCGCCACACTTATCGTAATTGATGATCATCCATTGCTACGACGAGGCGTACGTCAATTACTGGAAATGGAAGATGATCTGGCATTGGTATTTGAAACAGGAAGTCCCCGTGAAGGCATCCATCAAGCCATTACGCTTGACCCAGACATGGTACTGCTGGATCTCAATATGCCCGAGATGGATGGCCTGGAAACACTTAAACATTTGCGCGAAGAAGGTTATGCAGGCCGCGTCATTATGTATACCGTGTCAGATCAGGAAGACGACGTGGTCGATGCGCTACGTGGTGGGGCCGATGGCTACTTGTTAAAGGACATGGAGCCAGAGGATATGATTCATCAACTGCGCCAGGCGGCCAAAGGCCGCATGGCCATTAGCGAAAATTTAACAGCGCTACTTGCCCAAGCATTGCGCAACCAGCGTTCACTCCCTGCGAAACCGTCTATTAATGCGCTTACTCAGCGCGAAAAAGAAATTCTTGCCGAATTAGCCGCAGGCATGTCGAACAAGCTCATTGCTCGCAAGCTTGATATTACCGAAGGCACCGTCAAGGTACATGTTAAGCACCTGCTCAAAAAGCTGAGTCTGCGCTCCCGCGTTGAAGCGGCTGTTTGGGCCGTACAAGAAGGCCTCAATAAGTAGCTGAAAGCCTGCCATGAGTGGATACCCCTTAAAATCCAACTTCCACTTATTGCCATTTATTACACCACCTAGCGCACCATTAAAACTTTTAAAAACAGTACATTAGATACTCAGCATACATACCTCGTAAGAGGTACTTGAGAGTTCCCATCCATTGACCTGCCTCATTCCCCCTCTGCTTGCTAGCGCGTATCTTTCGTATAAGCAGTGCTATGCGGCACTTTTCTACAAGGGGGTACATGATGGCCAGAAAAAATGCTGACATTGAACGCTGGGATGTCGAAGACTCCGGCTTCTGGGAAAACGAAGGAAAGCACATTGCAAACCGCAATTTATGGATTTCTATTCCGAGCCTTCTGGTAGGCTTTGCGGTATGGATGATGTGGGGCATGATCGCCACCCAGATGCAAAACCTGGGCTTTCCTTTCACTACTGACCAGCTCTTTACCCTTACCGCTACTGCGGGGCTGGCGGGCGCAACATTACGTATCCCTGCGGCATTTATGCTTAGTTTAGCGGGGGGACGTAATACGGTTTTTCTCACCACAGCATTGCTGATCATACCCGCAGCAGGCACTGGGTTCGCGCTTATGAATCCGAACACGCCTTTCTGGATTTTTCAGGCACTGGCCCTGTTATCAGGTATTGGCGGAGGAAACTTTGCCTGTTCCATGAGTAATATTTCGAGCTTCTATCCCAAAAAACAGCAAGGCTACGCACTGGGAATGAACGCAGGGCTTGGCAATTTTGGTGTCACCACCATGCAAATCCTTGTTCCCCTGGTGATGACTGTCGGCCTTTTTGGTGTTCTTGCGGGCGGCCCCATGGAGCTTCAAAACACAAGCGGAACCTTGATTGGCCGCATTGAGGCGGGCACCCTTACCTGGATACAGAATGCGGCGTTTATCTGGGTGCTCTTTCTCATCCCTTTGGCCTTTGCTGGCTGGTTTGGTATGAATAACTTGCGCCCTATTAGCCCCGACCCAGGCACACCGCTACAGGCATTTGGCAAAATACTGGGGCTTTATGGTGTAGGTATTATTGCGACGTTCCTTGGCCTTGTGGCGCTGTCTTGGCTAAATATGTGGCTGGCTCTGCCCTGCACCGTCATTGTCACTCTGATCATGCTGCGCCTTATACCTGGCGAACAAATTAAACCTAATATCCAAAAGCAGTTTACGATTTTCCGTGATAAACACACGTGGGCAATGACGCTACTTTACATCGTCACCTTTGGCTCATTTATTGGCTTTTCAGCGGCTCTTCCCCTTTCAATCACGATTATATTCGGCAATATGGCCGAAATAGCTGCCGATGGAAGCATTAATCGAATCGCCAACCCGGATGCGCCCAGCGCGCTTACGTGGTCATGGATGGGCCCTTTTATAGGTGCGCTGGTACGCCCTATCGGTGGCTGGGTAGCCGATAAATTCGGTGGCTCACTGGTCACACAAATCATCACGGTGGTAATGGTCTTTGCATCAGCCGGGGCAGGTTACGTCATGATGCTGGCGTACAACGCCACCGATCCTAACCAATACTTCTGGTTATTCATGCTGCTGTTTATGGTGCTTTTCACCGCCAGCGGCATCGGCAACGGCTCTACATTTCGCAGTATTGGCTTTATTTTTGACGCGCAGAAAAAAGGTCCGGTACTGGGTTGGACAGCGGCTATTGCTGGTTACGGCTCGTTTATTGCTCCCGTTGTGCTGGGGGATCAAATTCGTGCAGGCTCGCCTGAAGTAGCCATGTATGGTTTTGCCGTTTTTTACCTGGTTTGCCTACTGATCAACTGGTGGTTCTACCTGCGCAAAAATGCCTATGTGCGTAATCCATAGTGATTTGATGCCAATTAAATTGAGGACCTGGATATCAATGCTATCTATCCTATTGACGCGAAAACTCAGGGGGCGCCATGGCTACCCATCGTTTTAAGCAGAATGCGGTACTCATTGCCAACACCTTTGCGTTCACCATGTGCTTTATGGTCTGGACCATGTTTGGTGAAATTGGCGTTCCTATTGCCGAGGAGTTAGCACTTAACGGAACGCAGTTTGGCATTTTAACGGCCATTCCCATTCTTACCGGTGCTCTCGCCCGCTTGCCCTTGGGCTCAATGACAGACCGTTACGGCGGGCGTCCGGTTTTCTTTATTGTGCTTTTGGTTATTGTGCCCGCTATCTGGCTGGTGCAGTTCGCCACCGCTTATTGGCAGTTATTAATACTAGGCGCTTTTATTGGCCTATCCGGGGGGGCTTTTTCGGTTGGTATCACTTATACGGCAAAGTGGTTTGAAAAAGATCGCCAAGGCTTGGCAATGGGGGTATTTGGAGCGGGCAATGCGGGTGCCGCGGTTACCAAATACATAGCCCCTACCGTTATCGTTATGCTTGGCTGGCAAGCGGTACCCAATCTGTATGCGATTATCATGCTCGCAACTGCCGCTTTCTTTTGGTTCTTCTCGTTTACTGACCCGAGCCATCGCAATACACAACGTAGCTCCTTGCGTGAGCAGCTCAACGTTATCAACGACCCAAAAGTCTGGAAGTATTGTCAATACTACTCGGTAGTGTTCGGCGGCTATGTCGGCGTCTCACTATGGCTTACCCGTTACTACATGAATGAATATGGCTTTGGCATTCAATTAGCTGCCGTGATTGCCACTATTTTCGTGTTGCCTTCCGGCATTATTCGCGCATTCGGCGGTTGGTTATCGGATCGTTTCGGCGCCCACACTGTAACCTGGACATGCTTATGGGCGAGTTTAATTGCGCTCTTTATCATGTCCTATCCAGAGACCTACTATAGCGTTCAAGGCGCTGCCAATGGGGCTCGCGTGGAGTTTGGGTTTGGCATTCCCGTGTGGCTTTTCACTACCGCGCTATTTGTAGTGGGCATTGCGTGGGGAATTGGTAAAGCCTCCGTCTTTAAGTATCTTGCCAATGACTACCAGGAAAACCTTGGTTTGGTGTCCGGCATTGTCGGCCTTGCAGGCGGCCTGGGAGGTTTTCTACTGCCTATCATGTTTGGCGCCCTCGTCGACCTGACAGGCATCGCCACCACCGTATGGATGCTGTGCTTCGCGGTAACACTTATTTCGATTATCTGGATGTGGTGGACAGAAAGACGTGTAAAAACGTTTACAAAAGAGACGGAAGATTAAGCAAATCATATTTCCCCCTCTTCTGAAAGCCGTTGCTTACCGTTTGAAGTAGCGGTCTTTAGTAATTTGCCATGATGGAGTGTTGTCTACCACAGTGATCAGCGAGAAT
>NZ_JBQSXL010000056.1:0-5523 GCF_052378165.1 Halomonas sp. AOP30-A1-24 | reverse complement strand
ACTTTCCGTTAATTGCTATTCCGTTATTCATCTTTGCTGGCGCACTGATGAACACCTCTGGCATTTCTACCCGACTGATCAATTTAGTGACAGCTATGGTGGGATTTGTAAGAGGAGGCCTGGCGATGGTTAATGTTGGTGTATCAATGTTTTTTGCTGAAATTTCTGGCTCCGCTGTTGCAGACGTAGCAGCGACAGGCTCTATTTTAATTCCAGAAATGAAACGTAAAAACTACAACCCCGAGTTTTCTGCAGCTATCACGTCTTCGTCTGCATCCTTGGCTGTCATTATCCCTCCTTCTTTATCAATGATTCTTTACGGAGCGATCGCCGAGGTTTCTATTGTTCAGTTATTCGTAGCAGGCATTATCCCAGGGATTCTTGGCGGCATCGGCCTTGCATGTTTCTGTTACTACTATGCAGTTAAGTATAACTTGCCTCGCGAAGAAGCCTTTTCTCTTCGCCGCTTAGGTAAAGCTTTCAAGGAAGCTGCCTGGGCCTTATTACTACCAATTATAATTCTAGGTGGCATATTTGGTGGCTTGGTTACTGCAACTGAAGGAGCGGGCATAGCCGTACTGGCTGCCTTAATTATTGGCGGACTTACATATAGAGAACTTAACTTAAAAGTTCTTTATCGTGCGGTAACAGATGGCGTTATACAAACGGCCGTTGTTATGTTACTAGTCGCAACATCAGCAGTACTAGGGCTATTTCTTACAGAAATGCAACTCCCGCAACAACTGGCGCAACAAATCACTACTTTAACTGAGAATCCTATTGCGGTATTAGCACTACTCAATATTTTACTACTTTTATTAGGTATGTTCCTGCATGGGGCAGCAGCAATCATTCTAGTAGTGCCAATAGTAATGCCGCTAGTCACTCAAATCGGCATTGATCCAATTCACTTTGGCTTAATCCTGACGCTTAACTTAGCCATTGGCCAGCAAACGCCTCCTGTCGCGTCTGTACTTGCCACCGCCTGTTCAATTGCTAAAACCGATATGTGGAATACTACCCGGGTTAACCTCCCTATGATCGGTGTATTGTTTATCGTATTACTATTAGTAACCTATATTCCTGCAGTTTCTCTCTATTTAGTTGATCTGTTTTATTAAAATCGTTTAACAGGAGTTCTATATGAAAGATTCAAAACCTGTAATCGCGGTAATCCTAGGTGACCCTGCTGGTGTTGGCCCAGAGCTAATCGCTAAGCTATTCAATGAAGCCGACCTTTTTAAAGATGTACATACCGTATTGCTGGGTGATCGCTGGCTGTGGCAAGAAGGACAACGTGTTGCAGGCATTCACCATAATTTGGTTGAAATAAGCGAATTTAGCCAAGCACGTTTACACTCCACCCCAGTATTTTTACCAACAGAGAGTGTTGCTGAAAGTGACATTAGCTATGCACAAGAAACAGCTGCTGGCGGTGCTTCCGTACTCGCATTGTTAAAACGCTGTATGAGTGCAGCGCTAGACAATGAGGTAGATGCGATTTGCTTTGCGCCTTTAAATAAATACTCCATGAAAAAAGGCGGGCTTGAGTATGAAGACGAGTTACATTTCTTCGCTAACTATTTAAATGTTAAGAACTATTTTTGTGAGTTTAATACTTTGGGCAATCTGTGGACGGCCCGAATTTCCTCGCATATTCCACTTAAAGATGCGGCCGAATATATCACTGAAGAGCGTATTGTCGCGGCTAGCCGATTGATGTACGACGCACTGCAACTAGCAGGCAATCCAGAGCCACGCGTTGTAGTAGCAGCCTTTAATCCTCATGCAGGGGAAGGCGGCACTTGTGGACGCGAAGAAATCGAGATCATTACGCCTGCGGTTGAGGCGTGCAGAGCCCAAGGCTATCCAATTAGTGGCCCCCTCCCCGCCGACACCCTATTTATTAAGGCTCGTGATGGCGAGTTTGATGCAGTGGTCACCATGTACCACGACCAAGGCCAAATTGCGATCAAACTAATGGGCTTTATGGAGGGCGTAACTGTACAAGGAGGCCTTCCCATCCCCATTACTACTCCTGCCCATGGCACGGCATTTGATATCGCTGGCCAAGGAAAAGCTAATGTTAGTCCAACTCGTAACGCCTTCATCATCGCTTGTCGGATGGGCAAGAACCTTCGTCAACAGCGACTGAACACCAATATTTAACCAAATACTCACTTAAGGAAAACCTTAATGAAAATCACTAATGTCCGCACCCGCGTATTTGAATGGAAAGGCCATACTGTAACGCCGACCCCTCACTTTTGCTCCAACGCAATGGATGAGCTTTGGGATAAAGGAGATTCCATGGGCACCTTCCGCTTCCATGGATGGACGGTGGTTGAAATTGAAACCGACAACGGCATTGTAGGGCTTGGCAATGTGGCGTTAGCACCACGTATCGCTAAAGCAATTATCGATCAGTATCTTGCCCCGCTAGTAATTGGCCAAGATCCTTTTGACTACGAATATCTCTGGCAACGGATGTATCGCTCCACGCATGCATGGGGTCGTAAAGGCATCGGTATGGCGGCAATATCTGGAGTCGATATTGCTATTTGGGACATCATGGGTAAAGCCGTAAACAAGCCTGTTTTTAAATTATTAGGAGGTCGCACAAAAGAGAAAATTCCTTGCTACGCATCCAAACTTTATCGCACTGATCTAAAAGGCATGCAGGAAGAAGCACAGTCTTATCTTGATCAAGGTTTCCAAGCGATGAAGATGCGCTTTGGCTATGGTCCCAAAGACGGCCCTTCGGGCATGCGCGAAAACCTGAATAGCGTTGCGGCAGTGCGTGAAGTAATCGGCGATGATATCGACTTAATGCTTGAATGCTATATGGGCTGGAACCTCGAGTATGCCAAACGCATGTTACCTCGATTGGAACGCTTTCAGCCACGATGGCTTGAAGAGCCAGTGATTGCTGATGATATTGATGGCTACGCAGAGCTCAACCAACTTACCAGTATCCCTATTTCAGGCGGCGAGCACGAGTTCACTTCTTATGGCTTCCGCCAACTGCTTGAAAAACGTGCAGTTTCTGTTATCCAATACGATACTAATCGGGTTGGCGGCATTACCTCCGCGCATAAGATCAATGCTCTTGCTGAATCGTTTAGCGTACCTGTCATCCCTCATGCAGGTCAGATGCATAACTATCATTTAACAATGTCTACGCTTGCATCTCCTATGTCCGAATTCTTCCCAGTACACGATGTAGAGATTGGTAACGAGCTGTTTTATTACCTGTTTGAAGGTGATCCTGAGCCAGTCAATGGGTTTATCGATCTTGACGATAATACGCCCGGCCTCGGCTTAAAGCTCAACGAACGTTATTTTGATCAGTTCCATATCATCGAATAAGAGTCTTACTAATGCGAATCGTACAAGTGAAAACTTCTCGCGGCATTCGTGCCGCGGTGGTTGAAAGTTCAATTCAGCTTCGTGTGATTGATTACCCCGGAGGGACCTATGCGTTAGCAAAGGCCGCTCTCGACGAGGGCACCTCTCTTACTGCATTCATTGAATCTCATCGTAGCCATGATTTGTTGGATTACAATCAGGCAATAGATTTAGGTTTACTGCTGCCTCCGCTTACACATCCTGACCCAGCCCACTGCTTTGTTACCGGCACTGGTTTAACCCATCTGGGCAGCGCCGATACCCGCTCTGCAATGCATGCAAGTGTACAAGCTAACAATGAGGAACTTACTGATTCCATGCGTATGTTCAAGCTTGGAGTTGAGGGAGGTAAACCTCTTGCAGGCACAATGGGAGCTCAACCCGAATGGTTCTATAAAGGTGATGGCAGCATCGTCGTTCCCCCAGAAAGCCCATTTACGGTGCCGTTTTTCGCCGAAGATGCGGGCGAAGAGCCTGAGTTAGTTGGCCTTTACATAAATGCTGCTGACGGTACTCCATATAGGGTTGGCTATGCCGTTGGGAACGAGTTCTCCGACCATATCACTGAGCGTGCTAATTACTTATGGTTGGCGCACTCTAAACTACGCGCTTGCAGCTTTGGCCCTGAATTATTCCTGGGTGAGCTCCCTGATCATTTAGAGGGCACTAGTCGAATTGTTCGCGAGGACAAAATTCTATGGGAAAAAACATTTCTTACCGGAGAGGCAAATATGGCGCATAGCTTAGCCAATCTGGAATACCACCATTTCAAGTACGCCCAGTTTCGACGCCCAGGCGATATACATGTGCATTACTTTGGCACTGCAACGCTCAGTTTTGCTGACAATGTTTCTGTGCGTGACGGTGACCGTTTTGAGATTGATCTACCTCTTCTTGGCCGCAAGTTATGTAATCCAGTCAAATTTATGCCAGAAGAGAATCCTGCAATGAAAAAAGTGCAATCTATCTAGAATTACCGCGCTAACTTCGAGGCCACCATAGTGATAACCAAGTTCTATTTATTAAAAAAAGTTATAGCTACAACGTTATCGGTGGCTCTCCTTGCTCCATTTGCCTACACCCAAGCGGCTACAACATTAACACTGGCCCATGCACACCCAGTAGATGACTCTCAACATTTGGCCGCGTTACGCTTCGCCGAGAGAGTAAAAGAACGTAGCGGCGACGAAATTAATATTCGTATTTTTCCAAATGGCCAACTCGGAAATGATCAAGCCATGATCACTGGTGTCCGTAGTGGAACAATTGATATCGAATTATCTGGCAATCCTTATTTTAGTGGATTAGCTAGCCAACTTAGCTTGCTTGATCTGCCATTTCTTTTTGATAACTACGATCAAGCATATCGAGTATTAGATGGAGAGATAGGACTGAACTTACTTGCAAGCATGCGAGAGAAAAACCTGGAAGGCCTCGCATTCTGGGAAATTGGATTTCGTAATTTAACCAACTCGCGCCGTGCAATCGAGTCAGCTAATGATATCAAAGGGCTGAAATTAAGAACGACACCTAATCCAGTGCATATCGCTGCATTTGAGGCATTGGGTGCCAATCCAGTCCCCATGCCTTTCGCAGAGCTTTTCACTGCATTAGAAACCAGAACAGTAGACGGTCAAGAAAATCCCGTTAGCTTAATTCGCTCGGCGAGCTTATATGATGTTCAAAAACATCTTTCACTAACGGCACATGCCTATACCGCAGCGCCATTGGTTATGAATAAAAATCGCTTTAGTGAGCTATCGGAAGAGCAACAGCTCATATTGCGTGATGAGGCACAAAGCGCTGCTCAATATCAGCGCCAAATTAATCAAGAGAGGATATCTAGCGACTTGGAATTTCTTAAGAACAAGGGGATGCAAGTCGTAGAACAGCCTGATCGTGCGTCTATGCATGGCAGGGTAGCTGAATTAGTTCGTAACGAATTTACTGCTCAGCACGGTAGCGAATTACTTGATGCAGTTGAGCGTACGAAGTACACGAATTAATCCGTGAATCGTCACATTGCGGTTTATCGATGAGGCTATAAGAGCATGCAGATAAATGAACATCGACAACGTTACCTTAATAGTGGAGAAGATCAAGATCTTCCCATTA
>NZ_JBQSXL010000055.1:0-6495 GCF_052378165.1 Halomonas sp. AOP30-A1-24 | reverse complement strand
TGTAAGGGTTGCGACAACGAATTGGGCAAGTGGGAAAACATTGCAGCGAAGGCATTTCGCCAGATCAGGGAAGAGTCCAAAGGCGACTCATTGGGTGAGTACAAACTAAAAGACGTTTCAGGTGATGAAATCTTACGATTTATCGCTGGACTACTTTGGAAATATAGCGTCGCCTCAAAAGAAAACGGAAGAATTGACCTAGGGCCCTACCAAGATTTGATGGAGGGGTTAGCGTTTTCGCTTCAACAGATACCCAGCAGCATCGATGCTTTGGTGTGTCGGCTAAGACGTCACGAGGGTGACGATGATGTTTTTGCATACCGCGCGCCGAAGCCTGATAGGCAGGAAGGTGTGAACGGCTACCGAGTACTGGTCGGTGGCATGTTCATCTTTGTGAAAACAGACAAACAAACCCCGAAGGGTGGCGCCCTAGAAAGAAGTGCTATTCGAGGTAAATCTGATCTTCCTTATGTCTTGCTACGGGCACAGGACTTTGAGGAATACCGATTATCGGCTGAGCTAGCTCATGAAGGCCGGTTATCGGATTTTCTCGATAAGCAAGATGGTCAGTAATGGGGAGACCAGGGCTATGGATAATTCCGCCCAACAAGTGAATCAAGCCGACCAATTTTCCGCTGCCGCTCCAAATTAGCGGCTTATTCAAGGCGTTCTGTGGATGCATATGCATGACCGGCCATTTAACAATTCGGCAGTCTTTGCTATCCAACTAGGGAGGGCTCACACCTGTGAGAGCACAAGGATCTGATCGTATAGAGCGTCAAGGACTTGGCTGGGTCACAGTACGTGGTGAGGCTGCGGGTTTTGCCCTACGAGAGCAGCCTAGCAGTGACTACGGAATCGATGCGATTGCCGAATTGATTGACAATGAGATAGCCACCGGGCAGTTGGTTGCGATACAGATCAAGTCTGGCAGTAGCTACCTTGGTGAAACGAAGGATGGCTGCTACATCTACCGCCCGGATGCGCAACACGTCGACTACTGGCTAGGGCATACACTTCCCGTCATCGTATGCCTCTGTGATCCTGAGAACGAAGTTGTATATTGGGAGCGGGTTGCTAAGGACACCATCGAACCGACAGGGAAGGGCTACAAGCTAGCCGTTCCCCAGGTGCGAAAACTTGGCAAAGATACCCGAGAGGCACTGAAGGACCTTGTGACGCCGCGCGTCGCATCCAGCGACTACACGCTCGTCTCGACTGAGGATGTCAGCCATGGTATGGCCAAGCGTTACTCAATCAAAGTTGTCCTTAACCGACCCATGACCAAACCGGAACTGACGACGGTTATCAGGGACATGACGGCTAAAACTGCAAAGCGTCGATACTCCAGGAACGCCATGGTAAAAGGTAGGTGGGGCGAAGCCGGCGCGCATGTCGTTTGGGCTTTCATTTATGCTAGCGCTGCTGACGAAAAAAAGGCCAACTACACGTGCCGAAGCCTCTGGATTGACCCAAGTCTTGATGGTAAGAACGCGCCGATTCCTCTGGTCGGGGAAGATGTTGGTGATGGCACCATTGTGGATTGGAAGCAAAGCCCCTTGGCCGGACTCAGCAATAATGGCCAGGATGATTTCGACAAGGAGCACTATTTTGACCTAGTAGATCCGATTGTTGGGCTTGTAATTGAGAGTTTGGCAGATATCGGGAAAGCCCTTCAAAAATGGCAGTCGGGTGCGAGTATCGAGTCAAATTTCCTGTCAGAAACCAAATCCGCTCGCCAACAGATTTCTGATGCATACGATGCCCACGCCAGCTCCCAAGAACCACCGTACGAGTGCCACGATTTGTATGAGCAGGTCGGGAGCATGCTAGCGTGCACGCACAATATTGTTCTATACCACAGCGAGCGCGGCATCGAACTATGGACCGATCACGTCCGTCGCCAGATGACTGCCACGGCCTTGAACGACGCGAACAAACACCTTAATCGCATCAGGCATGAACGCGAAAAGGTCTCGTAGTGAATCCACAGAACAATGCCAATCAGGCGACAGCTTCTCCATTGCGACTTCGCCTCCACTCCAAAGCTGCGCGCGTTGGCGGCGTTAGACATACGTAAGGAAGAGGAATGGGGAAATACGGAAAGGCCGCTATTCGGGCTCAGGAGTTTTTGACAGCGGATATAACTGCGGAACCTGCCTCAGCCTGGAAAAGGGCTGTAAAAGAAGTCTTTCCGAATAGCCCCTCATCCCGGGAGAAAGGCTGTCCTCGCGGTGCATTCTTGGGCCTTTGCTCTGACGGTTTAGTTTCAGGGGTATCATCAGGGAAGTACACACGATCGAAAGATAATCGTCGCTATGCTCGCGAAGCTGTAAAGCTTCTCCAGAAGGTGCCTTCGTTGGCCGACAAACCAGATGAGCTCTGGAAGGAAATCATGCTAGGGGAGGCGAAGACGGAGAATTCGCAGATGGACGTTACTGTTTCGCTATGGCAAGCCGGTGTCATTAGCAAGAGCGATGTCTAACAAGTCGCTCAAGTTCGTTCCAGCCTTCGGCCTCCGCCTGAAGCGGCAGAGGCTCGCCGCTTAGCTCAGACGTTATAGCGAACCACACATGAAACTACTCATACTAACAATAACCCTATTGCTATCAAGCTGTGCTGTTTATCCCATCAACAAAACGCTTCAGCCAGAGTCCGAAATCCTCGTCACCGACGTGGAAGGAAAACCCATACAGGATGCTTGGGTGTATTTAATATCAAGCTCCTACCCTTATGGCTTTGAACAAATGAGAAAGGGAGATAAAACCAGTGATAGAGGTGAGGCGAGCTTTCCAGAAATGAAGGAGTGGCGCACTGAATCGCTAATGATTCACGGCTCAAACGTATTTTTTTGGAATTGGTGCGTAGTAAAAGCCGATTTTGAAACACACTCGACCATGTGGAGTAGTGGTGATGGCTTTCAGCCTCAATACGACGTCACTCTTACGCCAGGGGAAAGCACGCCATGCCCAGAAGAGCCAACTAAAATTGGCCGCGGGCTATAACAAGCAAATGTTGCCGGGCTGATTTTAGTTGAGCTCCGGGCTGGCCGCCCGTGCGGGACATGAATGCACGGGCATGGTCGTTCAACGTTTAGATGATCTCCTTGGCGTCGAGTGTGAGAGCATGGCGGTTGTGCCCGCTTGGCCAGCACTTTATGTGCGTTCGGGGAAAAAAATGAAAAAGTGGCTACTCATACTGCTCGCTACGCTGTCGCTGTCAGCCGTTGCTGACGACGAGGCGCTTGATTGCAACAATATAAGGAACACGCTCGAGACCAATCGGTGCGCGGATATCGAGTTAGAGGCCGCTGAGGGCGTACTTACCCACTATCTGGAAACGAGCATTGAACATAACGCGTTTGACCCTGAGTTAGTCGATGCTATCAAGGTGGCTCAAAAGCAGTGGCAGGCGTATGCCGCTGCCCATTGCGGCGCTGTCTATACGCAGTGGCGCGAGGGGAGCATTCGGAACGTCATGGGCATTACGTGCAGTACCCGTTTAACGAAACAGCGAACGCACGACATCTGGCAAGACTTCCTGACCTATATGGACAGTACGCCGCCGGTGTTACCGGAACCCACTATCGAGTAACGCCTTTATTCGTTACATGACGGTACTGTCGTTACTTTCTATAGGCACGTACCATGCTTTCTTCAGTTTGATCGAATGAGGGGATTGCCCAATGCAGACGTTGAGAATCGACCTGGTATCTGATGTTGCCTGCCCGTGGTGCGCCATCGGCTACCGCCGTCTTGAACAAGCGCTGGAAACCTTGAAGGGCGAGATCGAAATCGATCTGCACTGGCAGCCCTTCGAGCTCAACCGCGACATGCCGCCCGAAGGCGAGCCGATCCTGGAGCACTTATGCCGTAAGTACGGCAAGGATGCGGCCAGCATGGAGCAGTCCCAGCGTGAGATCATGAAGGTCGCCGAAGAACTGGGATTGAACTTCCGTGGCGCCGTGGAGCGCCGGGCGAACAATACCTTCGCTGCCCACCGGGTGCTGGCGAGGGCCGGAACGCAGAATCTGGAGACGCCCCTGCAATTGGCACTGTTCGATGCCTACTTCGGTGAGGCTAAAAATCCTTCAGACCCAGAGGTTCTTCGCGAGAAGGCCATTGAGGTTGGGCTTGACGGTGACACTGCCGAAGCCATCGCTCGGTCTGATCAGTACGCGGACGAGGTTAGAGCGGCAGAACAGCAGTTCATGGAGGCCGGAGTGAGCGCCGTGCCGGGGTTCATCCTCGACGGCCGCTACCTGATTTCTGGCGCCCAACCCGCTGACGTGCTGGTCGATGCGCTTCGTCAGGTGGCTGAAGAAAACGCGAACGGCTAACGTCTCGCATTAGAGTGGTCACCGAGTCTACTGACTTCAATTCAACTGTGAAAAATGCCCATGACGTCATCACTTCATCGCCTTTACTCTTTTCGTCGCTGTCCCTATGCCATGCGTGCCCGGCTCGGCTTATTGTTTGCTGAGTTACCGGTGGAGCTGCGCGAAATCACATTGAAGAACAAACCGGCCCAGATGCTAGCGATTAGCCCGAAAGGCACTGTGCCTGTTTTACAGCTTTTTGATGGTACTGTGATCGAAGAGAGCCGAGAAATAATGGTGTGGGCGCTTAAGCAACAAGATCCGCAAGGGCTGTTAGATGCGAAGGTTAGGATTCAGGCCAATGCCCTGATCGAGCAAAACGATAATGAATTTAAACATTGGTTGGATCGCTATAAATACGCCGACCGACATCTCGAAATGACCCAGGCAGAGTACCGGCAACGGGGTGAAGCTTTTTTACAGGTTTTAGAGGAGAAGCTGACTCAAAAGCCTTATCTTCTGGGAGATAACGCGACCATTGCTGATATTGGTATCATGCCTTTTATCCGCCAATTCGCCCATGTGGATCGCGATGTTTTTTATAGCCTACCTTATCCGCACCTGCAGCGGTGGCTACAACACTGGTTGGAACACGCGTTTTTTCTGCAGGCCATGACCAAGTTTCATCCATGGCAGGAGGGGGATGACGTGGTGGTTTTTCCATCTTGAAAAGCACTACCTGTTAATACCTTGTCGGCTTTCTCACGAAGGCCATTGAGGTAGGGCTTTATGGCGACGCCGCTGAGGCCATCGCCCGCTCTGATCAGTACGCGCATGACGTTCGTGCGGCAGAGCAGCGCTTCATGGAAGCCGGGGTGAATGCGGTACCGGGTATCATCCTCGGCGGCCGCTACCTGATTTCCGGCGCAGGGCTAGTCGATCAATATGGCGCCACACACGTGGCGCCATGTGCCTTGTGGGCTTTACTCGCTCAAACCCACTTTCTCCATAAACGCCCGCGCATGCACATCCACCGCTTTAATAGCGTGAACAATCTGCTTGGGCGTTAGCTCATACGCCAGGTTATGGCTTGATTCACCCTCTTTAAGCGCCGCTTCGGCTACACGATAAAGGTCGTCGTCGCTTGCCTGGTCAAGCTTCAGCGCTTTCAGCGTCACCGGTAGGCCCAGTGCTAGGTAGAGGTCTAAATACTCTTCAAGCTCCGCTTGCGGCGCTTGGTCGAGAATCAGCTGCGCGACCGTGCCGTAGGCTACTTTTTCGCCGTGGGTCAGGTTGTGAATCTCGCCGTGCAGGGCGGTGAAACCGTTATGAATGGCGTGCGCTGCCGCCAAGCCGCCGCTCTCAAAGCCCAGGCCGCTAAGCAGCGTATTGGCCTCAACCACGGCTTCAAATGAGGGCGTGACGATCTGCGCCTCGTTGGCTTGGTAGGCCAGCATGGCATGCTCAAAAAGGATGTCTTCGCATTTCTCACCAATCGTAGCACCCAGCAACGTGGCTTTGCCGCCCGCCATGTTGTTGGCGTTAGCGCGGATGGCGGCGCGGGCCTCAACCCAAGTAGCCAGTGCATCGGCAATGCCCGAGGCCAGAAAACGCGGCGGCGCTTTGCAGATGATGCCGGTATCGACCAGCACCAGGTCGGGGTTCTTGCTGTAGAAGCGGTAGGACTCAAACTCGCCATCGTCACTGTAGATGACCGACAGGGCGCTGGTAGGCGCATCGGTAGAAGCAGTGGTTGGCAGTATGGCACAGGCCGCTTCGAGCTTTTCAGCCACACCCTTGGCGGTGTCGATGGCTTTACCGCCGCCAAAGCCGATAACGACATCTGCCTGCTGCTTGCGGCCGAGCTCAACGAGGCGGTCGATTTCGCGGGTAGAAGCCTCACCTTCGAACACTGCGCGCTCGAAGCTAACGCCTTCGCCTTCCAGGCTCGCGCTTAGCTCCTTACCCGCGATGTCCCAAACCACATCGTCGGCAATCAGCAGCGCCGTTTTCCCGAGCGCTGACACATAGTGTCCGGCGCGGGCGGTAACACCTTCCCCCTGCACGTAGCGGCCGGGGCTGATAAAGACTTTCTCGTTGATGGCTGTCATGGCAAATCGTCCCTAAAAGAGAGTGGGTTGCCTGACCATTGGTAACACATGAAAGGTGCATGTGTA
>NZ_JBQSXL010000054.1:0-7408 GCF_052378165.1 Halomonas sp. AOP30-A1-24 | reverse complement strand
TTAGGCAAGCCTTCAGAGCTCACCCGTATTACGCTGCGTCAGGGGTAAGCGTCAAGGGTAAGACACCGCTCGGCCCACTGCCGTACTTCAGGGTAGGCGCGCTGTTCAAATACACCAAAGCCATCAAGGCTTCGCGCCTTGAGCGGTGTAAACACCGGCATACTCAGGCCGCACAAAAAATGGGCTAGCCGCTGGCTGTTAGGAGGCTGGCCTGTTTGCGCCGTATGGCGCTCGATAAAGGGCACGGCGTAACGGCTGAAATCGGCGTCTGTCAGTGCCGGTAAAGACGGCGCGGCGGGCAACTGAACGCGATGCCCATAGCAGACCGAGCAGTGCCCGCACCGGCTGTCGTCGCTTGCGCTTAACGTGGTGTCGCCAAAGTGCTCGGTTAAACGCCGAGTCAGGCATGTATCGGACTCAAAGAGCGCCAGCATGGCCTGCAGTCGCTCAATCTCGCTTTGCTCGCGCACTAAGCACTCGTCATATAGCTGGTTCGCCAGCCTCTCAAGGCTGAATGCCGGCTGACGGACGTCATACACGTCGGTCATTCGTTTGCCTTCCAGCGTTAGCCAGCCTTTGTCCTGAAAGTACTCAAGAGCGGTGATTACACGGGCGCGGGAGGCATCAATCTGCTGCGCCTGCCCAGCCGCATGTAGCCGTTCAAAATCCACGCTCCCCCAAGTGCGGGCGATGGGGATGTTGTCGACCAGCAGGCGGACAAAGGTCGCCCGTTCGTCTTGAAAGCGCGCGACCAGCGCCTCTGGTTCAGTGTGATAACGCAGCCGGTACTCCGCCAGAAAGGCAAAGCGCGGTGCAATAATGCCGTGCATTTCCAGCCGTACCAGCAGGGTTTTCAATGGCAGCAGGCGAATATTGGTATCGCGCGACAACACATTGAGCAGCACTTCCCATTGCCGCTCGGGCGTGGCACCGGCAGCGGCGATCTCTTCAAGCAAGCGCACAATGCCCACATATTCCGGCGTATCGCCGTACACAAAGTTTTCCAGCACGCGCAGGCCATCACGCCCTGCCATGGTCAGGCAAGTGGAGGGTAAGCCATCGCGTCCTGCCCGGCCGATCTCCTGGCTATAGTTCTCGATGGATTTGGGCAGGTCAAAATGCACGACGTTGCGAATATTGCCTTTGTCGATGCCCATGCCAAACGCAATGGTAGCCACGATGCACGGCGACTCCCCGCTCATAAACTGGCGCTGAATCTCATCCCGGCGCGATGAATCCAGCCCCGCGTGATACGCCTGAGCGTTGATTCCCTGGGCAGCCAAGGCGCTGGCTACCTGTTCAGCAGTTTGCTGCAAGGTGACATAAATGATGCTGGGCGCTTCATTGCCCGGCTGCATTTGGGGTTTTAGCCAATCAATCAGATGCTGCTGGCGGTTACCTGCCACTGGGTGCACCAGTAATTCAAGATTGGGCCGATAAAAGCCGGTGGTAATCACATTGTTTGGATCAATGGAAAACTTCTCACCCATGTCGGCGATCACCGCAGGCGTGGCCGTGGCGGTCAGCAGCAACACTTGAGGGATTGCGAACTCGCGCTGGTACTTAGGCAACTTGAGATAGTCCGGGCGAAAGTTATGCCCCCATTCAGACAAGCAGTGGGCTTCATCGACCACTAACAGCGAAATATTCACCTGGCGTAGAAAATTCCGGAAACGCTCGTTCTTGAGCCGCTCCACCGACACCATGAGAATCTTCAACTCGCCGCTTCTGGCGCGCTCCATCACATCACGCATGGTGTCGCGGTCCTGGGTAGAATCAATAGTGGCCGCCGCCACGCCATGCCGGGTTAAAAAGGCCAGCTGGTCCTGCATCAGCGCTAAAAGCGGCGACACCACCAGCGTTAAATGGGGTAGATGCAGCGCAGGCAACTGATAACACAGTGACTTCCCCGCACCGGTGGCGAAGATAGCCGCCGTAGAGTGGCCCTTTAACACCCGGGAGACCACGGCCTGCTGGCCACCGCGAAAGTCATCAAAACCGAATACGTCTTTCAGCGTTTGTTGCGGAGAAATTGAAGTCATGCGCCTTCCTAGAGAGGGGTTACGTCCTGAGCTAATTACGCTACCGGTTTCAGGACGTTTTCACCAATGAAAGACGTGATATACCCTGGCGCTATTGCTAGTCCCACTTCGCCCCTTTCAAGGCATTCAGGGGGATTTTCAGATAGCGCTTGCCGTTGGCTTCGGGCTCCGGCAAGCGCCCGCCCTGAGTATTGACCTGCAGCGCGTGAAGCATCAGCTTCGGCATGGGCAGTTCGCTATCGCGCCGTTCGCGCAGGGCAATGTAATCCGCGGCACTTTTTCCCACCAAATGCGGATTATTGTCGCGCTGTTCAGCCACGCTGCTTTCCCATTTCGGCTCGCGGCCATCCGGCATATAGTCGTGGCCGGTAAACAGGCGGGTGCTGTCGGGGGAGCGCAAGAATTTGCTGAATAGAGTGCCAGAGTGCCTGAGCATCGCCACCGGGAAAGTCAGCCCAAGCGGTGCCGAAATCCGGCTGAAACAGAGTGTCATGGACAAACGCCGCATCGCCGATGACATAAGTAATCGAGGCCAGCGTATGCCCCGGTGAATGCAGTACCCGGACGCTTAATTCATCAATATCGAAGGTACCGCCCGCTGCCAGCAGCCTACCCCACTGGCGGCCATCGGCGGGATTCCCCCCCGAAAACACTTTGCTTAACACTGAGATGCTATTCTCTAAAATCATCTGGGTAACGCTTTTCTTCTCCTTCTGAGTCAGTAAACACAGGCCTGTAAGCATCCGTATTTACAGATTCATACTCAAAGGGAACCAAAACTTCTCCTTTGGCCGACACAATCCCAAATTTTTGCTCATGAGCAGTGACGAACATATCGGTCAAGACATCGGTCTCGTGATGCTCGATAAAAACATGTATGGGTTGCTCAGTGAAGGTAAGTTCGTTTTGCTGATGACCTTGGTGGTCGATGAGTTGCCATGTCTTAAGAGCGTGATGCCGCGCCATCAAATTGCCCGAAAGACTGGGGGTTAGATTCCCCCATTCGAAATCAGTCAGCTGAGAACCCTCGACGGAAAAAATTCCGAACTTCTCGTCACGCCGAACGGGTACTACACCTTCACGTGCCTGATGGAGTTGGTCATATTCAAGGGGTATAACCACCTCGCCGGTACGGTCGACTAACCCCCAGCGCTTTCTAGGCTCACCGAGAATGCCAAAGAAAGGTTTTTTTTCTACCCAAACAGTTATATATCCATCATCGGATGGAGCGTATTCCTGAGTCATTTCATCTGAGATGACTCGGTTACCTTGATAGTCAATATAGATAGCCACAGGCCTGGTTTCATCGGGGCCGACCTCTGGAAATCTCACGTACACTAGCTGGACAGCACGGTTCACCCTGGCAAAAGTATAGGTTTCTGACTGTTGCTCAAACTGTGCATTGGCAATGTACCATTCCTCTTTCTCGCGATCCTTGACCAAATAATTAGAGGTGCCGCTCAAGGGCAGGATTGAGGCGTAGCGTTCACTGATAGGCTCCCCCGTCAGAGATAGCAAGGCCTTACTACGGTCAGGATACTCAACCATGAGCGTCTCTTTGTCTGCATCATAGGAGAGGGAGCGAAATTCTGGCGGAAGCACGATCCGTTGGCTGGTCATATCAAAAAGCCCCTTTCGCCACTCACCCTGCTCATTCGAATGTACCAAGGTGTAATATCCCTCTCGTCCTTCCAGAGATTCAAAAGATATGAGCGGCTCTGAAATGAGCTTTTTACCCTCTCTTGAAAGCATCCATTTACCAAGAGAGTCTTCAGCCACGATCACATCAGAGCGAACGTTGATGCGTTTATATTCCATGGGAAGAATAACTTCCCCTTCTTGAGATATTAGGCCTTGCATCATGTCATCGCCGACCTCTTTAGCGACGACTATGTAGCCATCTCTTAAATAGACAGTCTTAGAGTCTCCAAGTGCACGAGCAAGTATAGGCAGGTCCGTTACAAGTTTATTTTCCAACGTTTTTTCAAAGGATTGAAGTGCACGCCAAGCACCAATGCAATATTCATACTGCGAATAATCTGGACCACGATTGCTATAATAATTTACATATTCGGCGATGCGCATATAGGCCACCGTTTCCATCTCGCGAGAGAGAATAGGCAAAGACAGCGAGGCTTCACACATAGTGTGATTCCCATCCTCCCATAGCGTTATCTTACCTTCCTCAGGGCTCCCTAGAGCTATTAGAGGGGACGTTAGCGATAGCGGCTCGGGCTCTGCATCAACGAGGGTCAGCCTGAAGTCGGGGTATGAGCGTCGCCGCTCATCATCAAACACTGTTGCCCTAACCTGCCCGTCCATAAGGCCCAGCAGCCCCTCAAGGGAAAGCGTATCGCTAGTGAGATCCTTTAACTTCTGCTCGCTTTCCTCTGTCAAACGGTAGTGTGGCCAAGTATCAGGATCAGTAACCGAGATGTGTTCCTCCAGAGAGTTTCGCATCCTTATTGTATAAAACATGCCAATAATCTTTTGAATATCTTCCGTCACCAAAAAATCATTGGGTTCAACCACCCAGAAACTCGCGGCCTCTTGATCATTGGGTACAACTCCAACAAGCCCGAGATTGCCGTTCTGGTTCAGGAAAATAGTCAGTGAGCGCTCAGGTGTGTCTAAATGAATCGTTTCCTGACTTTCATCAGGTGATATAACGCTTTGCCGAAAAGTGTCAACATCCGTTACTAGCTGCCCTACCAAAAGGGCCGGAGCGCCCATATTAGTAGAAAAGAGCAGCGCTTCAGGCGCTAATAAATCAGGGTTAGAAAGGGTAACACCGCGAATATCCCAATCAATCGGCATATCAAACACATAGGGTCTATCCCCGTCTACCGGATCTGACGCATTGAGCGAAAGAGGCTCGACATCGAAAAGCTCGGCTAAACCTGACCCCTGCTCTTCCAAAGCCGCCTGTTTGCTCTCAAGCCACTCATCCCTGGCCGATTGCAAAGCGGCAAATTCAGGCCCTTCCTCATCTATCTGCTGGAAGGTGAAAGCGACTTCAAACGGCACGCCATGGATCATCACAAACTGTTCGGATGTTTCGAGCCTAAGCCCAGCAGTAGGGTTATCAAGGCTTGTTGCTTGGTTAGTCTCGAAATCGAAATCGTAATATAGCGGCGCTTCCTGCGCCTCCATGTAGATCTCAGCTGTGCGGCTCTCGCGATTAAACCTGGCCCAGGCACGCTCCATGCTCGCTTCAATCTCGGGCAGCATGGAATCCGCTATAGGGTTCGCTTCTACCGCTTCTATCGAGTCTACGGCATAGACGCCTGATTGAGGCATTTCCGAAGGGTCAGCCAGTACCTTTCCCATCACGACTACCAACAAAAAAGGAGCAACAATCCATTGTTTCATGATTCACAATCCATACTATTTGATTCAATGTGGGCACGGCTGAGCATCATTCAAACCGTGCCATGACGTGATAGGTGATGGGTAACGCTTAAGAACGAATTAAGCGTCCTTTAGCCTTAAAACATCGCGTTGGCATTACGGCTCAACCTTGGCACTGCTCGACGCGGTAATAATCTCACCGCCATGATCCGTCTTGCAGCCAAGATATGCTGTTGGGCAACCATCGTGATGGGAGTGGCTGGAACCTTCGATAATGGTAGCGCCGCAGCCGGTTTTATCTCCCATCCGCGCTACGGGCTGGCCCTCTACGTGAGAGGGCGAACCGGAGACGATTTCGGTGGTGCCGTGGCCGGGGATGGGGCAACTGTGCAAATCGCCTTTACGCGCAACAGGCTTCATGAAGCCACCGTTGCAATACGCCACTCGCCTGCTGATGTACGATAAAACAACATAGGGATAGCTGTTTCTTCTTTATCTGGCTGCCCGGGATAAGACCAATAAATCGGACTGGGTAAAATACGCACAAGGCGCCCATCTCCCATAAACTCTAAACTATCGTCTGCTGGATCATTAGCAATGTCCAATGGTTGTAAAACTGGACCATTCGGCTCCTGATGCAATCCAACTAGTTGTGAGCCAACAGGCAGTGATTCAATGTAATCCTTGGCGCTCTTTCCTCCGGCCATCAGCAAACCAGCCCGATCCCAAACCGGCTCAAATTCGCGTACTATCGCGTCTGTATTACCTTCTTCAAATAGGCGATGCAGACGCTCATAGGCTTGGCGTAACTCGTGCCGTAACCGAGGGGTATCTTGCAGTGGCGTGGCATCGTTCACCCAGTGAAAATCGGGAATGGTATCCAGCAAACGGAAGTTCATATCTACTCGTTCCGCCGCCAGTAAATCACCATTATCCACGACTAATCTGCTTGGCGAATTAATCTGAAACTCCCCACGGGTACGCAGATGTTCGCTCTGGTGTATCGTCTCGCCAAGAGCATTGGCAGGATTATTGGGGAAATCTACCAGCTCCCCAGTATCCATATCGTAACGCAATTGCAGTGTATTAATTAGCTCCTTCTGCTGGGTGCTAGTATTGATCGCCTCAATGGAGACATCGACATAGAAGGTTGGTTTAGGCCCTTGGATAAACTCGCCTGTTTCAGGATCTTGCTCTAGTAACGGTGCATAAATAAGCGACACCGTATTTTGTCCTTCCCTTAGGCTTGTGCTAATTGGGTACGAAATAGAGTATTGCTCTGTCAATTTATGAGAGAGCACATTTATATCATTAATTCTTAACGTCCACGCGGCACCTTGGGTATGAATATCAACCCAGTACTGGCGGTCAATTGGCTGCGCCATGGCGCTGGTCGATAAACTGACTAAGCAAGCGATGGCAAGCCAAGCGATAGCCAAAGCACTGTATTTACCAAATGAGTCACCTGTCACTGACCGCCCAACGACTCTGTTCAATTCCTGGCTCCTTCACAATTGTCATTTCGCATAAGCGCTACGGCTCAACCTTGGCACTGCTTGAGGCGGAGATAATCTCACCGCCATGATCCGTCTTGCAGCCAAGATACGCCGTGGGGCGGCCATCGTGATGGGAGTGGCTGGAGCCCTCTATAATAGTGGCGCCGCAGCCGGTTTTATCGCCCACCCGCGCCACGGGCTGGCCCTCTACGTGAGAGGGCGAACCGGAGACGATATCGGTGGTGCCGTGGCCGGGGATGGGGCAGTTGTGCAGGTCGCCTTTGCGGGCTACGGGTTTCATGAGGATACCGTTGCGAGCCGCCATTCACCCGATTCTGTACGATAAAATACGACGGGTAATTTGTGGCTTCGCTCAGAATCATCTGAATATGACCAACGAATTGGGGTAGGTAAAATACGTACTAAACGCCCATCTCCCATAAACTCAAGGCTGTCGTCAGTGGGATCATCTGCCAGCAGGAGAGGAAGTAATTGTAGTCCACTAGGTTCATTACTAAG
>NZ_JBQSXL010000053.1:0-8671 GCF_052378165.1 Halomonas sp. AOP30-A1-24 | reverse complement strand
AAATGAGGACACGCCCTAGTCTGTCTTACCTTTATCAAGGCCGATATTGACCAAGGAAAGGAGCTAGCCATGCAGATGATTAGTCAACTACACGACGGAAAGACAAAAGCCTTTGCAAAACACTGCTTTGAAAGTAGCTCAGCTGAAAAGCTCCGTGCAGCAGCCGAAGGTAAGGCTGATTCGGCTGAAATGAAGCACTGGGGAATAACGGAAGGCCAATGGGAAGAAGCTGTCGCGGCAGCCTTGGCCGATCATGAGGCTGACGAGTAACCTGCTCATTACCTGCTCATTCGTTATGCTTTCCCTAAAAGCCGCTCACGCCATTCGTCGGCGGCTTTTCTATAGCTAAATTAACAAACATTAAAGCTACCTTTAACGCAGCCATTGTGTGATCACAAGCAAACTAAAACGTTTTAACGGAGTCCTAAAAAAAGTAGCGTGAAATAACGACGGCTGATGGAGAAATACCATGTCCATAATGATTGACGATATACTGATGTTGCCAAAAACGGATTTTAATGACGCATTAACTGTCGGCGACGAGCGAGAGCATTTTGGCCTAATTGATAAACGTGATGAATATAAACAGGTGTCGAGAGACGTTCTTATCAAGGTAGTCGCCATTCATGATGACAAGTATGAAGTTAAAGTCATTGACATATTAACACCGTAATACTGGAGTGGCACTGGCAGGGCATATTATTAAGCTCGCCAGTGCCCTTTCTGGCTTTTTTCACTTACTCTTCCACCGATACCCTTCGAAGATCTTCCAGGCGCACATTTTCCGGCAGCTCAGACTCCTTTGCAGGTAACCATACTGGCGACAAATCGCTATCCTCACGTCCATCCTTATGAGTACAACCGGGTATGCGATAAACCACTCGGCTATGATGGTCATCCCACGCAAAAATACGGTCCATACGGCGCTCCTTGAAATGGATAACGCTCAGCAGTGTGCTGAGGCCAAAAGTGTGCAGTTGAGTAACTAGCAAGCCCCGCTCTTTCCATGGCAAAAATCTCTTGGTAGGAAAAGTGACATGTTCGTGTCACCAACCTGTGCAGCCTTCTCACATTTACTTCTTTTTTCGTTCTAATGCGTCCTTGATAGACAAAATCTTTAGCGAGCCACACATAACGCGCTATTGTGGCAAGCAATTTTCCCAAGATAGAAAACAATCGGTTTTGCCGAAAGCATTTGCTAAGCTAACATTAAGAATTAATCTATATTACCAATAATTAAATGCTTTAAAACACACTGGGGGACGAACCAGCATGGCCAAAGGAATCAAGATTTATAATAAACCGGCTGGCGGGTGGGGAGCACTCAAAGCTGTCGCCGAAGCAGTGCGTGAAGAAATGGGGATGAGTACCCATACGCGCGCATTATTGCAAATGAATCAGCCCGATGGCTTTGACTGCCCAGGCTGTGCATGGCCGGATCCCGAACACACATCATCGTTTGAATTTTGCGAAAATGGCGCCAAGGCCGTCACTTGGGAGGCAACATCCAAACGCGTCACGTCAGAATTCTTTGACACACACACTGTTTCAGAACTTTGGGAATGGTCGGATCACCAGCTGGAAAACCAAGGGCGTTTGACGCAGCCTGTACGTTTTGATGCCCAAACTGATCGTTTCGTTCCAGTAAGCTGGGAAGAAGCATTTAGCCGGGCTGCAGACGCTCTGAATAATCTCGACGATCCTACGCAAGCGGAGTTCTATACCTCAGGACGGGCATCCAACGAAGCTGCCTTTCTTTATCAGCTTTTTGCACGTGAATTCGGCTCGAATAATTTTCCCGACTGTTCCAACATGTGTCATGAGCCTACCAGTGTCGGGCTACCAAAATCGATTGGCATCGGCAAAGGGACAGTGACGCTTAATGATTTTGAGCAGGCTGATGCCGTTTTTTGTATAGGACATAACCCTGGAACCAACCACCCACGTATGCTCAGAACACTGGCGGATGTCTCGAAGCGCGGAAAGCCGGTGGTGGTTATTAACCCATTACGTGAACGAGGCCTGGAGCGGTTTCAGGACCCTCAATCGCCCGGTGAAATGCTCACTGATAGCGCAACGGGTATTGATCGCGCTTATTTTCAGGTGAAGGTCGGCGGCGACGTAGCCGTGTTCAAAGGCATTATGAAATCGCTGTTTGATGCTGATACGAAAAACATGAACGCAGGTGGGAGCGGCCTGCTTGATCGCTCTTTTATTGCCGAACACACGGTTGGCTTTGAGGCGTTGAAGTCGGATATTGAAAATACAGACTGGGACACCATTATTCGCCGTTCGGGCCTACCGCGTGAACAAATTGAAGCGCTTACAGACATCTATGCATCTGCCGAGAACGTTATCTTCTGCTATGGCATGGGCATCACGCAACACCGGCATGGGACAGAAGCCATCCAGCAAATGGTCAACCTGCTTCTACTACGCGGAAATATGGGACGCCCCGGTGCTGGAATTTGCCCATTACGGGGCCACTCCAATGTTCAAGGTGATAGAACAGTCGGCATCACAGAGATTCCAAACGAGGCATTTCTGTCGCGGCTAGATAAGGCATTCGGTATTAAAAGCCCTCGTGCCCATGGTCATAATGCCGTCAACGCACTGGCTGCGATGCGTGATGGACGATCAAAGACATTCATCGGTTTGGGCGGTAACTTTGCCGTCGCCATGAGCGATCCCCAAATCGCCTACGATGCCTTCCGCGGCCTTGATCTCAACATCCAGATTGTCACAAAACTCAATAGAACCTGCCTGCTGACAGCACATGAAACCATCATCCTGCCGTGCTTAGGCCGAACCGAGCATGATATCCAGGAAACGGGCCCACAAAGCATCACTGTCGAAGATTCAATGTCGATGGTCCATGCATCAAGGGGTGGCCTAAAATCCGCATCAGATGAACTGCGCTCAGAGCCTGCCATTATTGCAGGCCTCGCCATGGCAGCACTGCCCGAAACGGCCGTCGACTGGAAGGCACTGATTGCCGACTATAACCAGATCCGTGACAAAATTGAGGCTGTGTTTCCTGATTTCTTTGACTTCAATGAGCGTATTCAAAAACCAGGCGGCTTTCGTCTGAGAGTTGGTGCAAGTCAGCGAGAATGGGATACGCCTGACGGCAAAGCGCATTTCCTTGTCATGTCCGGTACAGACGAGGATGACGGACGCGATGATACAGCACTCACTCTGACCACCATACGTAGCCATGATCAATACAATACAACAATATACGGCTTGAATGACCGTTATCGAGGCGTCCACGGCAGGCGTGATGTACTGTTCGCAAACCGTGATGATCTAGCAGACCTGGGGCTCGAAGAAGGTGATGTCGTCGACGTACGGTCAGGAGATCGAATTTTGGCAGGGCTGACACTGGTTGATTATTCGATTTCGCGTGGTTCATTGGCAACGTATTTTCCAGAAGCCAACTGCCTTGTTGGCCTGGATGACAAGGACCACGAAAGCGAGGTCCCTGCTTATAAATCCATTCCCGTCATCATCACAAAAGCAGAGGCTTCACTCTGATCACATGCGCTGTGAGACAGAACCTCTCAGATGGGACTACTGAACTGAATCAAACGGAAATCTGATTTTTTTAAGCTCACTACTTCAGGCATATTCAGCAAGATGCTGGGCACCCAACGGGGAGACAGAGCATGTCTCCCTGAACTATTCAAACTGAGATACTCAATGATGGACGATCCTGTCGAAAATCTAGACAGACCGGGAAATCGTAATGCCCAGATACGCTATGTCACACTTGCCGGAATAACGGGAATATTAACAGGCACGGTCGGCTCGTTTTTCCACCTTTTGATCGACCGTCTCCAGGTTTGGCCACATCTGTTGGCTGAACATATTAGCGGTACTGTGCTCATTATCTCGGCTGCGCTAATCACGATGTGCATTACGGTTCTTTCCGCCTATTTCGTGAACCGCTATGCTCCTGAGGCGCGTGGCAGTGGCGTGCAAGAAATTGAAGGTGCCATGCTGGGCTTAAGAACCGTCCACTGGCGCCGGGTGCTTCCTATCAAGTTCTTCACGGGTGTGGCGGCCATTGCTTCTGGCATGGTCCTTGGACGTGAAGGCCCCACCATTCATATCGGTGCTTCGTTTTCCGCGGCGATCACCGATTTTTTTAAGGTAAGCGAAACTGAGCGGCGCGGCATGCTTGGCGCTGGTGCAGCGGCTGGCTTGGCTTGCGCCTTCAATGCTCCCCTTGCTGCTATTCTTTTCATCATTGAAGAGACACACCGTCAATTTCCTTATACGTTCCGGACGTACATGGGCATTATCGTTGCCGCGCTGCTGGCAACCGTGATGACGCAAGTCATCGGGGGTACAGCGCCCGATTTTTCCATGTTGGTTGCAGCCCCTGAAAATTGGCTGCTACCAGCGTTTGTGGCGCTTGGCTGTCTTCTCGGCGTTCTCGGTGTTGCATTGAATGCAGGCCTTATGCACATGGCGGTACTCGCATCGAGCATCAATGCACGCATCCCCTATCTCTTTCCCGCGCTTGTCGGCTTTGCAGTTGGGGCGCTGCTTATTCTCATGCCGTTATCCGTGACAGGTGGCGAATATGCTCTGACGTTTATTGCTGAGCACAGCCAAGGATTAATGTTTCTTCTGCTATTGGCGATAATGCGCTATTGCACGATGGTTACCAGCTATTCAGCCGGCACACCAGGCGGTATCTTCGCGCCTATGCTGGCTTTATCAATGTGCGTTGGCTTGGCTTTTGGTGGCACCCTTGATGCCTTGGTGCCATCAGCCGGCATCGTCCCACTGGCATTCGGTATAGCGGCGATGGGCGGTCTGTTCTCGGCCTCAGTGCGCGCTCCCGTGGTCGGCGTAGCCCTGACCCTGGAGCTGACAGCTTCCTATACAATGGTTATGCCACTGATAGCCACATGTGTCACTGCCAATATGGTGGCTCAATGGATCGGCGGGCGCCCCATTTATGACCAGTTACTCGAAAAAACATTGGCGCAAGCCGAGATTAACCCGGCAGCCAAAGGGCCCGACAAAACGGGGCTGGCATAAGCTTTTAGACATTAGCACTACTGTCTTTTATACGTAGGCACCAAAATCGTTGGTACGAGGATAAAGTGGATATAACTGTCATCATATTTCTACTGGTCTATCTGGCATTAGCACTCGGCCATCTTCCTGGTTTTCGTGTTGATCGAACGGGCGCTGCCGTCGTTGGTGCTGTCGCCATGATTGGCTTTCAGCGGATTACCGATGAGGCTGCCTGGAATGCAATCGATTATGAAACGGTCGGCTTATTATTCGGGCTAATGATCGTGTCAGGTGCTTTTTCCGTTTCTGGGTTTTACGCATGGCTCGCCAGTAAAGTGGCCTCGATGGATGTCTCTCCTCCGCGCTTGCTTGCGCTGCTGGTAATAACGGGGGCAGGCCTGTCGGCGGTGCTAACGAATGATGTAGTCGTGGTTGCCATGACACCGTTGTTAGTGTCGATAACCCTCTCTCGTGGACTTAACCCAACGCCATTTTTGTTGGCCTTTTGCTTTGCGACCAACACCGGTTCGGTAGCCACTATTATTGGCAGCCCACAAAATATGATTGCAGCCCAAGCGCTGGGCTTATCGTTTACCGGGTTTATGAAAGTTGCACTGGTACCTGCGCTGCTTTCCTTACCACTCGTTTGGGGCGTTGTAGCCCTGCTCTATCGAGGCAACTGGAAGCTTGCGCCGCATAATCCGAGTGTGCCACGTGAGCCACCAGCGCCGATAGCATCAATGGACCGACTAGAAACCCTTAAAGCCGCGATTGTGACTATTGGTGTAATTTCTGCTTTTGTATTTTCAGACTTACCTCGCGAACTTATTGCTCTGTCAGCAGCGGGTATTATTCTGGTGAACCGCCGCTTATCTTCCAAGGAGGTGCTCGGCACGGTTGATGGGAATCTGCTGCTTTTATTGATGGGATTGTTTGTTGTGAATGCAGCCCTCGCACAGACAGGACTACCGCAAAAGATCATCACCGAAATGCAGGCGGCAGGCATCGATTTTTCCGACCCAACAACACTTTTTATTGTCGGCTCAGTCTTAAGTAATGTTATTGGGAATAATCCTGCGGTAATGCTGTTGGCGCCATATTTACAGCATTCAGGGGATGTGGATGCGCTTGGTGCAGCGCTGGCATTGAGTACAGGCTTTTCCAGTAACCTCATCATTTTTGGAAGCCTTGCGGGCATTATTGTGGTTGAGCAGGCGGCAAGTCGCGGCATCACCATTAGCATGCGTGAATTTTGCCGTGCAGGCGTTCCAGTTGCCGCCGCTTGCATAGTGCTAGCACTCGCCTGGATAACACTACTGACCGCGTGATCATGGCTGCTCGTATTTTATAGCGGTCTTCATAGTCTCCGATGCAACACCCACGTTGCCGAGCAATTTATACGAGGCATGGGTATCACCACACGCTATTTCCCGAATATTGACGCCCCGGACGATGGTCAATCGATCACTTCGAACAGGCTGACGATCCAGATCACCTGAAACAGGAGCGCAAATACAACGAACCCCGCCTGATAGCGTTCCGATCGCCAGACCAGCGCCAATATGGTTCCGGCAATCAGCACCGCCTGGCGAACCGGGTAATACCAGCCATAGTGGGCTGCATAATAGTCACCGCCCTTGATCAGGGTGTCGATAACATCGACGACCAAGAGCACTAGCAGCAAAACATAAAAGCTCCGGCTGCGCTTTTGGAAGTAATCACCAAACCCCTGATATTCGCCCATGCGATCCGGAAACAGAACCGCCGACAAGGCTGCAAACAGGCTAGCGTAGAATATCAGGAAGAAATAGATTGCGAAGGACCAGTTCGGGCGATGGGCGAGCGCGAATTCAAACCACCAGAAATGAATGATGAACAGTAGAAGGAATAGCACCCAGCCTAAGTGTATGAGATAAATTTTCTCCCGCCCCGGATGTTGAACGAAACGCGTGAGACCGATAATCAGGCGACTAACGCTGAGCCCCAGCACCATACCTACGATGATGCGGATATGCGTAAAGATTTCTCCGCTGGAAGGAACGTGCGGCAACTCGTTCATGTCACCTCGCGATGCTGCAACTGGATCAACATACGCAGGTTATCAAAACCTGCTTTTTTTGTATTTCTTTCAGAGTCAGACCAATGGATGTTTTCATGCATATATTCCACAAGCCTATTGAGGCTGCAACATCACTTCCCGACGGTATCAGTTCAATTATCCCAGGAGAAGCTCTTTGTTTTAATACAGTGTAATAAAGTTATCTGAATCAAGCCCTTCGCCTAGTGAGATTCCTTTTTCTCTTATGACGCAAGCGGGGTGGAAAACTGACGATATTTTGCCAGAATATTTCCAAGCACAAAAAACGCCGCTCGGCATGACCCGTAAGCGGCGTTTTATCAGTATTCTTGGTCGGAGTGACAGGATTCGAACCTGCGACCTTTGCAACCCCATTGCAACGCGCTACCAAGCTGCGCCACACTCCGATGTCTTGTGCATTTCCCTCAAGACGGTGCGTATACTATCGCTTTATGCGCCAAATGAAAAGTTCTTTTTGCGCTTTCTTTTCAAGTATTTGGCATTAGGCATGGTCTGCATCTAGCAACAGGCGGTGCATCGCGTCATACACGCCGGGCGCAGTCACCAGCAGTTCATTAGGATACAGATCCTCAGGCACGCCTTCTGGAACGGTACCCAAGTGCCCTACGCTTGCCCCAGCTTCCCGGGCAATAACCCAGCCAGCAACAAAGTCCCAAGGCGAAACGCTTTCATAATAAGCACCCAAGCGTCCGCAGGCCACATCACATAAGTCCAACGCTGCTGCTCCATTGCGTCGTACATCTCGACAATGCGCCAGTACTTCATTCAAGCGTGCTAGTAGTTTTTGGCGGGCCTCTTTTTGATAAGGAAAGCCTGTACCTACCAGGGTTTCAGCTAGCCTCGTTACCTTACTGGCCTGGATAGGTTGCTGATTGCAATAAGCGCCCTGTCCTTCTGCCGCACTGAAAGTTTCATCCAGGAAAGGCGCATAGACCACACCCACCTTGGCTACCCCCTCTTCCATCCACCCAATGGACACCGCAACATGCCGTAACCCTTGCGCAAAGTTGACGGTGCCATCAATGGGGTCTACCACCCAAAGTTTAGAAACATCGGCATTTAACGCATGCGCGGGGGATAGTTCTTCACTGAGGAGCGCTTCATCAGGGAAGTAAGTGTTTAATCGTTCTCTTATTAACTGATCGACGGCCACGTCAACATCCGTGACTAACTCATCACCCGCTTTAAGCCGTTGTGAAAATGACTGGTCTGCGCGTGCCTGACGAATAAGCTCTCCTGCCTCATGGGCAATAGAAACGGCTACATCCAGGCGCTCTTTCAATGTATGCATTGCTCTGCTTTTCCTTCTACGCATTGCGAGGACTTTGAGCATAGTCACACAATATGACTTTTTAAGTCACGATGATGCAATAAAAGCAGGAAAATTAACGCAGTGCACCCACCAGAATGTCGACGACTACACGCGTGGCCGCCTCAATCAGCACTACATCAGCGCCTACTCGTTCCCATTCGTAGCCAGGATAGCGCGGCAAATGACCGGCCAATGAGCCGTCAAAGCGCTTTGCGATACCGGGTGGT
>NZ_JBQSXL010000052.1:0-9241 GCF_052378165.1 Halomonas sp. AOP30-A1-24 | reverse complement strand
AGTTTACATCATCTTTCTGCCGGCTGCTGGTATTGTCTCGACGCTGATTCCCGTCTTCGCCGGTCGGCCTATCGTAGGCTACGGCTGGGTTGTATTCGCTATTACCGTGATGGGATTTATTAGCTTTGGGCTATGGGTCCACCACATGTTTACGGTGGGCATCCCCCAGCTGGCTCAGGCATTTTTCTCAGCTGCCAGTATGCTGGTGGCGATACCTACCGGTATTCAAATTTTTGTCTGGTTGGCCACACTGTGGCTTGGTAAACCCAAAATGAAACTCCCGATGCTATGGATCGTCGGATTTTTGGTCATTTTTGTGTGCGGTGGTTTAACCGGCGTTATGTTGGCGCTAGTGCCCTTTAACTGGCAGGTGCATGACACGCACTTTGTCGTGGCGCATATGCACTATGTACTGGTAGGCGGCATGCTTTTC
The DNA here is from genome assembly GCF_052378165.1 of Halomonas sp. AOP30-A1-24. Lineage (NCBI taxonomy): Bacteria > Pseudomonadati > Pseudomonadota > Gammaproteobacteria > Oceanospirillales > Halomonadaceae > Halomonas > Halomonas sp. AOP30-A1-24. The sequence goes on along the minus strand of NZ_JBQSXL010000052.1, from coordinate 8,808 downwards.
CCGTTAATGGCCGGGCTTTACTACTGGTTGCCGCTCTTTTCAGGGCGGATGCCCTCTGAAACGATTGGCAAATGGGGCTTCTGGCTGGTGTTTATTGGCTTCAATGCCACCTTTTTGATTATGCACTGGACAGGTCTTTTGGGAATGCCTCGGCGGGTTTATACCTACGACACAGGATTGGGCTGGGATATTTTTAACTTGTTGTCTTCCATCGGCGGGTTTGTGATGTCGGCAGGGTTCGCCATGGTGCTGATTGATATCGCGCTGCACTTTCGCTACGGCAAACCCGCTAAAACCAATCCATGGAATGCGGATACACTGGAGTGGGCCAATAAACTGCCACCGACTCCCTATAACTTTGTCAGCTTGCCTCTTATTGAAACACGCCACCCGCTTTGGGAGCACCCAGAGTTGCCCCAGGAGATGGAAGAAGGCAAATACGGCCTGGCCTCAGCAGACCACGGCCGCCGCGAGATGTGGGGCACCGACCCGCTAACCGGCAAAGTGCGTGAAGTTATTCATGTGCCCAGTAACTCCTGGTGGCCGCTTTTTGCTGCTATGGCGCTTGCGATAGTGTGTATCAGCCTGTTATTGCGCTGGTACCCGTTGGCCGGTTTGGGGGCAGTGGTGGCGGTCGTTTTCCTGCTGCGCTGGTCGTGGGAGAACGGGGCCCATCCTAAAGCGGCACCTAACGCTAATGTTACGCCTGGCGACCCACCACTGCACTCCCGAACCATGGATGGCCCCGGCGTTTGGGCCATGACAACCGCAATGATCGCCAATGGATCTTTTTTCCTATCTTATCTATTTGGCTGGTTTTATCTGTGGACGATATCGCCTGAATGGCGGATGCCCGAGACATCGCCGCTTTCCTTAACAGTGCTTGTCATCGCGGGTGGCGCATTACTGGGTGGTGCGGCGTTAATGGAGAAGAGCGTACGAGGACTGCGTAAGCAACAAGAGCGTGGCTTGGCATTTAACTTTTACGGCGCCGCGCTATTGGGCGGCATTCAGTTTGCGCTGATTTTATGGGTAATGGTACGCGCTAACCTGGCGGTTACTGAAACGTCGCATGATGCAATTCTGATGGTAGGCCTCTACTACGCGCTGCTGCATAGCGCCTTGGGGGCGGTACTTTCCCTGCTCCAGGGCTTACGTGTTGGTTACCGCTATGTGGGATTGCATGCGCCGTTTGAACCGGTAGTCGTCGCTTATTTCTGGCGCTATAACGTGGTGGTGTTCTGGATATTGGTTGTTGCGCTGGCCGTGTTACCGCGCGTGATTGGAGGCTAAGCGATGAAAGCAATCGTGCAGCGATTAAATCTTACTCATCCGGGCCATTTTGTAGGTGGGTTGACGCTTTGGAGCATCTGGTTTGTCGCCATTTACGGCGGGCTATCGGTTGCCTGCGCCGTGGTGCCGCCAGAGCCTGACCTGGGTGCATTTAACCATATCAATATCACTCTGTTGTTGCTGAGCCTGGTAACCGCCGTGCTATTGGCCGGGCTTGCCTGGGGGTGTTTTCAAGAAGCTAAACAGCATAAAGGGCGGCAGCACTTTAATGCCTTTGTGTCCGCATGGCTATACGTGTTTTCTGCCTTGGGCGTGGTGTTTGTCGCCGGGCCGATGGTTGGCTTACCGCCTTGTCTGTAAGCGGTAAAGAGCCACCGATGCAGGCGCAGGGGGAGCCAAGCGCCAAAGAAGCGCTGTACACGCTAAACGGCATGTGGTGCACCAGTTGTGCGCTCGCCGTGGAGGGCGTGCTTAGCCACCGAAAGGGGATTGAGAGCATCAGCGTTCACTACCCAACCGCCACACTATGGGTAAAAGGAGCTGCTGAGGCTATCTCGCTCGACACGTTGGCCCCTAAAGTAAAGCGCCTAGGCTACCGGTTAACCGAGCTGGAACCCAGTGCGGACGCGCATGCGCGCCTTGAGCAGGAAAGCCGCTATTTGAGTTTACGCCTGCTGGTGGGGTCCGTGTTTGGCATGTGGACCATGCTGGCATCTCTTTTGATTTACGCAGGAGCGTTGCCCAACCCAACGATTGAGTGGGTCGTCGCTTGGGTATCGGGGGCGTTTTCTATTCCCGTTGTGACCTTTGCTGGGTGGCCGTTTTATCGAGCAGGCCTGCGCACGCTGCGTGCTAAACGTCCGGGTATGGACGTGCTGGTGACTCTCGGCGTTTGGTCTGCGGTCGTGGTGTCGTTCGGGCTTTTATGGCGCGGCTCTGCCGAGGTGTATTTTGATACGGCCGTCATGCTCATTGTGCTTTTGCTAGGCGGGCGGCTAGTGGAAACACTGTGTCGTCATCGCGGGTTAAAAGCCCTTGATGTCCTGCCCCAACCAAAGGGTGAGGCGCTGGTGTGGGAGGGCGCCAAGTGGCAAGTTAAACTCTTGGCTGAGGTGCTGCCGAGTGCCAGCGTAATGCTCACGCCAGGTGAGCTTATTGCGCTGGACGGCATTTTAGAAGAGGCCGCGTGGGTGGATACCGCATCGCTGACAGGGGAGAGCACACCTCGCCACTTTCCTAAAGGCGAGCCGGTTTATGCCGGCTGTCGGTTACTAGGCAGCACTAATGTCTGTATGACGGTCACTCATGCCTTTGGCGAACGGCGTCTGGATCGTCTTCGCGACCAAATGCGCCATTACCAGACGCAAAAGGGCGAGCTGCAAAAACTCGCCGACCGCTTTGCTGCCTGGTTAAGCCCCGTGGCGTTGATACTGGGGTTAGCTACTCTGCCGGTGGGGCTATTATTGGGGCTTGGCCTTGAAGATGCCGCCGTTCGAGCGCTTTCAGTTCTGGTCGTTGCATGTCCCTGTGCCGTAGGTTTGGCCGTGCCATTGGCAAGCCTGGCGGGGAGCGGCCGACTGTTAAACCAGGGGATCGCCTTGCGCGACCCGGCAGCGCTTGAAACGCTGGCGAGAGTAAAAACCATTGCGCTGGATAAAACCGGCACGTTAACGAAGGGCGAACCGGTGCTAGTGCATTGGGCAAGCCGTGAAGGGGCGACCGAGCCAGCGGTTAAAGCCACGTTGTATCAAGTGGCAGCCAACAGCCAGCATCCCTTGGCCCAAGCGCTCACGCGTTGGGCGGGTTCTGACCCGACATACGTACCTCGGCAATCCCAGGTGATAGAAGAGGTGCCTGGGCAAGGGGTGCACCTTCACTTGCCAGAACATGGCGATATTTGGCTCGGCAGCCAGCGCTTTTTAAATAGCCAGGGTATTGAGCTACCTGAACATGAAACGGATACCTCACTTGCCGCCTCTGAAGTGGTACTTGCGGACGCCTTGGGCTGGCTAGGCAGCTTCTATCTTGAAGATACGCCGTATGAGGATGCCGCGCCGAGTATTCAATCACTGCAAGCCGATTACTGGGTGGTCATGCTGAGTGGAGATAGGCCTGGCGCCGTTGAGGCGGTGGCTGAGCGCCTTGGGCTGGCGCCGAATGCATGTTTTGCAGAGCGTTCGCCGGAGGCGAAAGCCCGCTTGGTTCAGGGGCTGCCAGGGCCTACGCTGTTTGTGGGCGATGGGGTTAATGACACCTTAAGCCTGGCGGCTGCCGATATTGGGGCAGCCCCTTTCAACGCCAGTGATGCCGCCCGTGAAGGTGCAGCTGCGCATTTACTGAAACCGGGTGTTGCTAGCCTGGTTGAGGGGCTTGCCACTGCTCAGGCAACTCGGCGTGTCATGTTGCAGAATTTAACCCTGTCGGCCGTCTATAACACGCTAGCACTGGGCTTGGTGATCGTGATGGCCATCCCCCCGCTGGTGGCGGTACTGGCCATGGTCGCCAGTTCATTAAGCGTTACGCTAAATGCTGCTCGGCTTGCCTGGCGCGATTGAGCATCTGAACCAACAGGCAATCAAAATGTGAACGCAGGATAATCCAGTGCCTCGGCCAGCCGTTTTGCCTGATTTTTGACCCAGGAAGGGTCAATTGGCCCCCAACTGATAATTCGGTATTCACCACTGTTATGGCGCTCGCCTTGGGTTGGTTGAAACTGGCATTCAATGTCCAGTTCGGCAAGTGACGCAATCGTATCCTGAGCCGTACGACGCGGCATGCCGCAGGCGCTTACGAGCGCAGGTACGCTAGCGACGCCCTGGTCGATCAGGTAAGCCACATAAAGGCGTCGATAAAAGCTGGATTTTGTCTTGCTGAGAGAGTCGGTCATAAAATCTACCGTGTGAATGTCTTATAAATGAGCGCGGACTAAAGCATACTGAACGTCCTCTGCCACAGCCACCGTTTAATACGTATGCCTACTCTCTTTAAAGACGCCATGTCGCATGCGTTAACGCAGACGATTGATGCGCTGCACACGGTGAGCTTCACCTCACAGCTGACGGCGCTTCTCAAAACCATTATCCACTTTGACTGTGCGGTGATCATTGGGTACCGGCCTGACAAACACCCTATCTACCTGTTCGATTCCATTCCCGAGCGCCGTGAGCTGCTTTTTCAGCGTTACTTGCTACAGGATTACCAGCAGGACCCTTTTCTGGTAGCGCTCGACCAGGCACCGCGCCAAGGTGTGCTGTGTATGGCCGATGTGGTACCGCCTGCCGGGTATAACGAGTATGCCAGCAACTTCTATCAGCGAACCGGCTGGCAGGATGAACTTTGTCTCGCCATTCGTCTGGATGATGCCCGCTGGATAGTTATCTACTTGGGATTGTTGGCGGAGAGTGGCGGGTTTTCTTCCTCCGATGCCCACTACCTTGAGCTGTATATTGAGCTGCTGGCCGCGCTGTGCCGCAAACAGTGGGGCAATAATCCGCTGTATCTTTCTGAGCCTTTGCAGCCCGATCAGCCGATTAGCCAGCACATTCACCAGGCCATTGGCAGCTTTGGGCAGGCGCATTTAACCCACCGTGAACAGCAGGTGGCTGCCTTGATGGTGCAGGGCCTGGATTCCGAAGAGATTGCCGAGCGCCTGCAGATCACCCAAGGTACGGTCAAGAATCACCGCAAACGTATTTACGCCCAGCTGGGTGTGGCGTCGTTAAGCGAGCTCTTTGGCCTGTTTATCAATCATGCCATTACCGCACCGCCCGTCACCCAATCCTGATTTCTATCCCTTTAGGGATATCGCGGATTGCGCCGCCAACTTTTAGCCTATGACCATCTTCTCTAATGGCTAAAAAGGCGAGCATGATGACTGTACAGGCATTGCTTCACGACCTTGAACGGCGTGGTTTGATTGCGCAGACAACTCACCTGGATGAGCTTCAGGCTCTGCTCGAATCACCGCAGACCGTTTACTGCGGTTTTGACCCCACGGCGGGCAGCCTGCATATCGGGCACTTGGTGCCCTTATTGATGCTCAAACGCTTTCAGGATGCCGGCCACCAAGGTGTGGCGTTGGTCGGGGGGGCCACCGGCTTGATTGGTGATCCCAGCTTCAAGGCGGCGGAGCGTTCGCTTAACTCTCCCGAAACGGTTGAGGGTTGGGTTAACGCCTTAAGCGAACAGATTTATTGGTTGATGGCCCCGCACCTCGAAGCGCCCCTGAAAGCGGTTAATAATGCAGAGTGGATTGGCCAGATTAGCGTGATCGACTTCTTTCGCGATGTGGGCAAACACTTCTCGATGAATGCGATGATTAACCGTGAATCCGTTCGTCAGCGTCTTGAACGGCCTGACCAGGGCATGTCGTTTACTGAATTCAGCTATGCGCTGCTGCAATCCTATGACTTTGCCCACCTCAACAAGACGTTGGGCTGCCGGTTACAAGTGGGTGGCAACGACCAGTGGGGCAATATCGTCAGTGGTATCGACCTCACACGCCGCCTGAACGGCGAGCAGGTGTTCGGTATGACGCTGCCGTTGATCACCAAATCCGACGGTACCAAATTCGGTAAAACGGAAAGCGGCACGGTATGGCTCGACCCGGAACAGACCTCGCCTTACCAGTTTTACCAGTTCTGGTTGAATACGGATGATGCTGACGTTTACCGTTTTTTACGCTATTACACGTTCATGGATTGCGATCACATCGACGCAATCGTAGCAGAAGACAAGCAGGCCGCTGGCAAGCCCCAAGCGCAGCGTGTACTTGCTGAAACCATTACCCGCTTTGTGCATGGCGAGGAGGGGCTGGCTGCTGCTCAGCGTATTTCCCAGGCGCTGTTCAGTGGTGAAGTAGCTGCGCTCTCATGTAGTGAGCTACAGCAACTTGAACTTGATGGGCTACGCTGCCAAGACGTAGCGTTTGGACAGACGCTGGAAGAAGCTATGGTGGCAAGCGAACTCGCCTCATCCAGGCGGCAGGCCCGTGAATTGATTGACCAGAACGCTGTACGTATCAATGGCGAGCGCGCCGAGCAAGGGCAGCTAAGTCAAGCATTCGCGCTTTTTGACCAATACTGGATCGTACAAAAAGGTAAAAAGCACTTTCGATTGTTCAAGCGTGGGTAACTTACATGGGATGCCGCTTCCAGGAAGTAGCAGCATTCGCTTGATGTTGCCCATTGTGAACAACCTCTCTTCGATCCAATACCGTTCGCTCTAACACGATAGTGCCACGCCGTTGTCACGCCTATGTCACTTATAGACGCCACTCTTTGCAGGAGTGGGTGGGTTATACGTGCGTTCTTCCTTCCAAGAGGATGTGGCAATGGCCGAAAATATCAATAGTGCTGTGCAAGAGGTCTTACCAAGCCAGGGTCGCAGAATAAAAGTCCGGCGCAAGGGCACGCTAAGGCAGTGGCTCACGCTTGCATTGCTGGTGTATTTCCTAATCTGTGCCGTATCCATCATAGGTAATGGCTTTAAGATTGCCGCGGGCGGCCATGCCGCTCAGTTGTTTGAATTTGCCACCAACCCCTTTGTTGGTTTGATGATTGGGATTGTCGCGACGGCCCTGATACAGTCATCTTCAACCGTTACTTCCGTTATCGTGGCGTTTGTGGCGGGCGGCCTGCCTGTCGCTACGGCGGTGCCCATGATTATGGGCGCCAACATTGGTACTACTGTCACCAATACATTGGTAAGCCTTGGCCACGTACGTGATAAAGCCGAGTTTAGGCGGGCGTTCTCTGCCGCAACAGTGCATGACTTTTTTAACTTGCTGGCCGTGGCGATTTTTCTGCCCATTGAGCTTATTTTTCATCCGCTTGAAAAGCTGTCAAACGCTACGGCGTTTCTGTTTTACGGTGATGCTGACCTTTCCATGGGCAGTATTAATATTGTCGGGATGGCAACAAAGCCGATTACCTCTTCGGTTGAAAGTGTCGCCATGAACCTGCCCACGATTGCCGGTGGCGTTGCCATGATTATTTTTGGTATTGCCGTGATTTTTTTAGCGATTCGTTATATCGGCGCACTGCTGAGAGTATTGATGGTAGGGCAGGCAAAAAACATTATGCATAACGCCATTGGACGTGGCCCCGTCGCCGGTATTGCTTCTGGTGCTGTGGTGACGTTTTTAGTCCAGTCTTCCTCTACCACCACAAGCTTAATGGTGCCGTTAGCTGGGTCAGGCGCATTCTCTTTACGTCAGATTTACCCTTTCACATTGGGCACCAATATTGGCACGACGTTTACCGCGCTACTTGCGGCCACCGCAATCACTGGGGCAACTGCCATACTGGCGCTGGAAATCGCACTGGTTCACCTCTTCTTTAATTTATTTGCCGTCGTGGTGATTTTTGGCCTACCGTTTTTAAGACCACTGCCTGTTAAAGGTGCCGAGTGGCTAGGCCGTGCCGCCTCAGAAAGAAAAGCACTCGCCGCTGCTTGGGTATTAGGCGTATTTATTGCCGTGCCAGCTATCCTGATTGCGCTCACCACGCTGTTTTGAGGAAACACCCATGACCCATCAACACGAGCTAGTGTCAACATCGACCGCTGAACTCAAGGCCATGCTGGATGACTCTTCCGAGCTCATTGAAGAAATAAGAGAAGAAATTGCACAAAGGGAAGCGCAAGAGCGCGAACTAGAACCTTTCGATACGCTGATTAAAGAAGCACGACCCAAAATGAACGAAATTCGTAGTTTCTTTACGTTAGTGCTTAATGAGCTACGCCACCGGCCTAAATAAGCGTTACGAATAGCGAAAGCAACAAGGCTACTCCTTTAGGTATTTGTTTGACACTTTCAGTAAGCTGAGAGTATGTCAGGAAAATGCCTTTTTATGGGACCTGTTAGGTCATGCCATACTGTATGTTCATGTCTTGACTTATTCCATTATAGCACTGTTGTTTATTCGTCAGCACAAATGGTTGCTTGTTGAATATTTATCTTTCTAATTCTTGGTCGAGTTGCCCAGTATTCATTAAATGATGGCTGGATAAAATACCTTTTTCACTCATGATGCCTTATTGTAAAACAGTGGCTTAAGTTGTTTTTATTGAGTGGTCATATCGTGCTATGGCCTTGAAGATAATCCTATACCGTTGTGTAGATTAATATGGGAGCCATTGTTTGGATGTTTGTAGCGTCAAGGTTTTTAATCTATTGATGAGTTGGTATATTTTCTTATACTCGTTATTAAACCACTTTTCTACCCGTTGGGTGCTATGAGAAAGAGATGTCACGCCTTGGTTGGTAATATTTTTAGCATTTTCAAATGGATAGACGTTTTCTGGCGAAATAATTTTTTAAATCATACTTACGATTTTTCATTTTTAAGATTTTGTCATAGACTAAAAGCACCATCTATGTAGGTATAGTAAATGTTGATGGTTTGGTAGGGTGGTTTTAGCTGATCTTTGAGCAGTAAACGTGATCCATATAAAAAACTGGGGGTAGTACGATGGATGTCAAAGGGTTAAATACACGTAATGATAATGACGATG
>NZ_JBQSXL010000051.1:0-9986 GCF_052378165.1 Halomonas sp. AOP30-A1-24 | reverse complement strand
CTGTACATGAAGAAAGAAAAGGGTCTCCCCATGCGAGAGTCCCGGAGCGTCGGCCGGCGGATGGCCGCCCCGGTCATCGTCAGGCACTTATTTAACGAAGAACCCAGCCAATCGGCTGGGTTTTTTGTATGCGTGGAAGAAAATAAAGTGCACGTGTTAATGCTATGATGCGTCCCCAGCGACTATATCAACCGGCTGTCACTTTGGGTGATAGACGCAATTTGAGGTGAAGTGGTGAGTGAAACGGTACCGACATCGTGGTTAGTTTACTGCCGCCCTGGTTTTGAACATGATGCGCTGTCAGAAATGCAGCACCATGCAAAGCACCAAGGGGTACCCTGTGAACCTGCTTATGGGGAAGGGTGGGTCAGCCTAACGCGAACAGACGATGAACCCGTTAATGACTTGCACCGGCGGGCGGCTTTTAAAAGACTTATTTTCGCTCGTCAAAGCCTGGCGGCCTTACCAGCACTCACCTTGTCACGAGATGATCGATTAACCGCTATTTTAGGGCAGGTTAAAGCCAGCGGCTGGAGTTTTGAAGAAATCTGGCATGAAACGCCCGATACTAATGATGGCAAGGCGCTGGTTGGCCTGATCAAAGCCCTTACCAAGCCGTTGCAAAGCATGTTAAAAAAACGCGGTGCGCTACGCGGCAAGGCAGGTGGGCGTCGGCTACATATTTTTTGGACCGATGGTGATCGCGCCCAGCTAGGCATAAGTTTTCCCGGTAATCGTAGCGAGCTGCTTAACGGTATTCGTCGGTTGCGCTTCCCTTCGCGTGCACCAAGCCGCTCTACGCTTAAACTGGAAGAAGCATGGCATGAGTTTATCCCACGCGAAGAGTGGGAGGAGCGCTTGAGTGCGCATATGCAGGCAGCAGATCTAGGAGCCGCGCCCGGTGGATGGACATGGCAGTTGGTGCAGCGGGGCATGTATGTTTATGCCATTGATAATGGGCCAATGGATAAGCAGCTAATGGCCACTGGGCAAATTGATCATCTTAAAGAAGATGGCTTTACCTGGGAGCCGCCTCAGCGTTTGGATTGGCTGGTATGTGACATCGTGGATAAGCCCGTCCGGGTGCTGGCGATGGTTGAGCGTTGGCTAACGCGTAAATGGTGTAGAGAGGCTATTTTTAACCTCAAACTACCCATGAAGAAACGTTGGGATGAAGTAACGCGCTGTTTGGAAACATTGGAAGAAGCGCTTAAAAACGCGGGTGTTGGTGCCCACATAAACTGCAGGCACCTTTATCACGACCGGGAAGAAGTGACTGTGCACGTAAGGCTAACCCACTAAGGTGTTAATAGCCCGCTTCATAGATGCGGATCGTCTCGTCTTCTGTTAATAGCGGTAAAATACGTTGCATCGCAGTGGCACGCGCATCGCTGGCGTGCCACTCTTTCCAGGCGCGTAAATCGCGCCATTTGGTAATCATCAAGCGTCGATCCGTATGGCCTTGTTGTGCCAGCGTTTCACCGCTGACAAAGCCTCTGACACCGAGCGAAACACGCATGACTTCGCGTGCGGCCTGTTCATACTCATCTTCAAGGCCAGGCATAATACGCCGTTCGATGATAACTTTAATCATGCTATCTAGTTCCTAAACCGAGGATATGAATGGCTGACACGACTGATGCCTCACCCCACTACGACACCGTTCTGGACACCACAGGGCTTTATTGTCCTGAACCTATCATGCTAATGCACAACAAGGTGCGTGATATGAGTTCAGGTCAAGTGCTTAAAGTTGTGGCAACAGATCCTGCTACCACGCGTGATGTACCTAAATTTTGTCAATTTTTGGGTCATGAGCTTGTCGACCGCAGTGAATCAGTAGAAAGCTACGTTTACTTTATACGCTTAGCGTAAAGATGTGCAGCCGTGCGCGGCAAAAAATCGACTAATGGTGAATAGCCTCGCACGGTGCGCATAATTAAACAGGTGTACCGCCTCGTACGTTAATCGCCTGGCACGACCATCATGGCTAATGTCTCAAGGGTAGCGGGATCTTCCTCAAGGATACGGTTAGCGATATGGCGCTGAAAGTAATAAACGCTCGGGTGGCAGGAGCGTGCACTGTAGAGGCACTTATCACCCAACAGAATGGGTGTCATTGTGGCCTTTTCTTCATCAGCAAGTAAGGCATCAATAGAGCCATCGCTGTACAAACGCCATCCGTAAACGGGTTTCATATGCCACGGTGCATTGGGGTGATTCATGCACAATGCATGAGTGCCCAGGGTATCGGGAATTTGCTGGATGAGCGTAACGTCTCCCGACGCTTCATACTCAAAATAGTCAGCGGCAGCCGTTAGCTCATGATATTTGTGATCGGGCGGTGACTCAAAGATCTCTTCTGTTTCTGGATCGCGATAGCCAACAAAATAGCCGTTTTCCTGGCTATCCACCTCTTGGCAGGCGGTCAGTGTTTCCATCCAAGGCACCAGCCCAACAACATGGCCATCGGCTCTTAAGCCCCAGGCCAGAATGGGCATGCCAAAATAGGAATCGGGGCTCGCAGCGAGCTGGTATACCATTTCCAACCCGTCTAACTCGGGCGCTAAACGAACCAAACTTTTTTGCGCCTGCTGACGCAGGCGCACGGTATCCAGGTCGATGACCTGGGCAGAGCGGGGTGACTGGGATACGCCCATGATGTCCCTCCTAATGCTGCGTGGCCACGACATTGGTAAACAAGAAATGCTTACCGCATCCTTCACCAATAGCACAGGTTGCCCATAAGGTTAAGAGGGAGGCGAATATTTAATCGCTTAAACAGACTGAGTGCATTTCTCTAAGCGATAAGTGGTGCGTTTTGGCCTGCTGATACTGCTGCCAAGGCGCTTGTGCGTTATCAAGCGAGAGCCATTGCGTTTGGTAAACACGTACCGCTTCTGGAAAGGCAACGCTTTGGCTGTTTATCAGCCTGTTGATAGCGAGTAGCCACTGTTGCGCGTTAGCTTCAAGGAGGTTCAGGGCTTCAGTGTCCCACGCTGTTAAACACGCTTCATGGTGTGGATCATGTTGGGTTAAGTGCTCGCTGGCGTCTTGTAAACGTTGTTCGGCAAGTAGCAATGTGCGCAGTATCTCGGCAGTTAAGGGGCGTTCTTGAAGGTGCTTGAGGTGGTTTTCAAGCTGAGAGGAGTCTTGCTGCCATGCTTGGCTAAACTGGCTATCTACCATCTGCTGCAAATAATCGACAGCGGCAAGCTGCTGCGCAATCGCTGGAAAATCACTCATCGCTAGCGGTTGGCTTGCCCGAGAGAAGCTTTTTATCCACTCATCAGAATCGAAAATAGCATTCCAGCTAACAGCGGGTAGTTGGGCTGTTTTCAGAGCAGTAAGCTGCTCAAGGCGCTCTTTATCGCGCTCGCTTAACCGGTCAGGGACATCGCTTTCCTGGCATGCCGCCAAGCGTTGCCATAACTCACGCTCGTAAAGCCAGTGCTGGCTGGGCGGCGCAACCCGGCCAAGCTGATTGTTGCGGGCTGCAATCAGCGACGTGATGTGACACTCGCGCAACGCGTAAATATTGAGTATGCCATCGCGGGTTTCAGCTACCTCAATCAGCCTTTCTTGGCGTTCTGGAAATATCCCTATGTTGGATACCTCTGTGCGCTCGCGCGGAGGCGAGGAAAGGTCTTCGGCTAATTGCTGGTGATAGGCGACCCATGGCTGCTCTGCCTCATGGTCGCTGCAACCTGTCAAAACCGACATTGCCGTGAACATAACGAAGAGAAGCCACTGTTTTGTCACTTTTCACCCCTGTCGGCTAATCCATTTTAAACGCCAGGCCAACAACAGTGCGGCGGTGCTAAGCCCTGCAATCAAGCCTATCCAGTACCCATGAACACCTAAAGGCTCGGTTAAACCGCTTGCACCATGCACACCTAACCAGTAACCGCCTCCAAGGCCTACAAGCCAGTAGGAAAGCACTGTAATGACCATGACGATGCGGGTGTCCTTATACCCTCGTAGCGCGCCTGCCAGGTTCACCTGAAGCGAATCAGAGAGCTGGAAGATGACCGCAAGGGCAATGAGGGTAAGGGTCAGCGCCTGTATCTCAGGGTTCGAGGTATACAAGGCAATCACCGGCTTGGCAGTTAGCCACAAAAAGAGGCTGTTAAACGCCGCAATCAGTATGCTCACCACCACACCATTCCATGCGACCTGGCGAGCCAGTGTCAGGCGATGCTGGCCGAGGGTATTACCCACGCGTACCGTTAATGCCATGCTCAATGAAAGCGGCAGCATAAACAGAATAGAAGTAAAGCTGAGCGCGATTTGGTGAGCACCTACGGTTATCTCGCCCAGGCTGGCAACAAACAGGGCGATCAAGGTGAACAGGGTCACCTCAACAAAAATAGCCACGCCAATCGGCATGCCTACAAAAATCAGCTCTTTAATACCCGCCAGCTGTGGAGGCGTAAAACGGTGCCATAGCGACACGTTTTGGTAAGCACGCCCTCGGCGAGTATACAGCAGCATGATTAACATCATGGTCCACATGGAGATAGCCGTCGCGATCCCACAGCCAAAGGCACCCATGGCCGGAATTTGTTGCAGAATATCGGGAACGCCGCTACCCAACAAATTGACCAGCCCTTCGCCGCCGTAGATCAGCAGGTAGTTGGCCGGAATATTCACGAGCAAACCGATGACACTGATCCACAACGATGGCCGCGTATGGTTCATGCCATCCGAAAACGCGCGTAATGCTTGAAAGAGGGCGATACCGGGCATGCCGAACGCCACCGCTGAAAGATAAGCGGCTGATTCTTGAGCAACTTGAGCCGGTACATCCATTAATTCGAAAATGGGCATGACGCTGGTTCTAAGCAGAATCGCGGCGATAATGCCTAGCACCAAGGCCACCCATAATCCTTGATGAACCGCAGGGCGAATGGCATTGCTTCGCTGTCCGCCGAGGTGGTAAGCGACAATAGGGGTAAGCCCCATGAGCGTGCCCGTCATAAAGAGCATCAAGGGCGCCCATAAACTGGTACCTACTGAGACCGCTGCCAGCGACGTAGCGTTAAAGCGTCCCGTCATCATGACATCGACTACCCCCATACCTGCCTGGGCAAGCTGCGCGCCACAAATAGGCAGCGCCAATAAAATTAAGGCACGGGTTTCTGGCCAGTAGGTGGTTTTGATATCGTCAGCAAAGCGGGCCAAGGAAAGGCTCTCCGTTAGTAAAGTAATCTATAAAACGCCGCTAGATTAGCAGGAGTCGCTGGTTTTTGCCGTTTAGACTTCAGCCTACCTAACGAGGGCCGTTATACTAGGCAAAAAGGCCTTAAATAACGAGGATATTGTGGTTCACGCAGACGACAAGTGGTTACTTGAGGATATTACGGCACTCTTTGACGGCATTTTTATGCCGCGCTATCAAACCCGATTAGTGCGGGGTGAAGATGAGCCGCTTTATCGACCGGCAAGCAAGGAAGCGCCTTATCACCAGATTATCTTTGCCCGTGGGTTTTATGCCAGCGCCCTGCATGAAATTAGCCACTGGTGTATTGCCGGTGCCGAGCGCCGTCAGTTGGAAGACTATGGCTACTGGTATTTGCCCGATGGGCGTAATGCCCAGGAGCAGAGCGCTTTTGAGCAAGCCGAAATTGCCCCTCAGGCGTTGGAATCACTGTTTGCCGACGCGTGTGGGCGCATCTTTCATGTCAGCGTGGATAACTTGGGGGGCGATGTTGACGTCGATCGTGACGCATTTGCGGAGAAGGTAAACGCCCGAAAGCAGCGCTATTTACAAGAAGGCCTGCCCGCGCGCGCCAACGCCCTTTACGTAGCGTTGACGTCGTTTTATCAGCGCAAAGAGCCACTAGCCGCTGCGATTACCCAAGGCCAGGCGGTCTTGGGTCAAGCGCCTGTGGCTGCTAATGCTTAATCCGTTTCGGTTAAGCGCTGGTGCAAGGACAGCATGACCTCAAGCTCATGTTCGGGGCGCATGGGCTCCAGGCCCAGCTCGCTGAATGTCTCACGTCGCTGGCGGTGCCATTCACCCGGCGTGATAGACGGGTAGAGCACCGATGCCGGCGCCAGTTCTACAAAAGGGTCCAGCCCATACGTATCAAATAGACGCGCCAGCGCCGCCTCGTCCTCACCATTGTCGCTGGTATAAAGAGTGGCGGAGAAGTAATCGTTTTCCAGCTCGCGAATCACCTCAAGGGGGCTAACGCCCAGGCTCTCAAGTTCCTCGATGCTGTAAGCGCCCATGGCATTGGTATCTTCCTTGATCCAGCTATCGTCTGGTTGGATCAAGGTTTCCTTAACGCGTCCATCGGGCAATGACCAGGCTATGGCAAGGGGGAGGCCATCTTCTTCGCCCGTTTCAATGGCAATAAATCCTGGGTAATCGGCCACGCTCGTACTCCTTTCAAGATTCTGTAGGCAGGCGGAAAAAGCGCTGTGCAGTTTGCGTCGTGGCGCTACCTAGTTCAGCTTCGCTGATGCCGCGCCACTGGGCAATTTCTTTTACGATCCACGGCAGAAGCGCTGGCTCATGGCGGCGCCCTTTGAGTTTAGCGGGTAGATTGCGGGGCAGCAGGTAAGGGCAGTCGGTCTCCACCATCAAGCGCTCCAGCGGAATATCGTTAACCAGCGGACGCAAGTGATGGCCGCGACGCTCATCGCAAATCCAGCCGGTCAGACCAATATGCATATCCAGGTCCAGATAGCCGTACAGCGTATCGCGGTCAGCGGTAAAGCAGTGTACAACCGCGTCGCTGATATCATCGCGCCAAGCGGCCAGTATTTCGCGCATTCGCGCGCCTGCATCGCGCTCATGTAGAAAAAGCGGTAGGCCGCTTTCAACAGCTAGTGCCAACTGCGCTTCAAACGCATGCTCTTGCTCGGCAGGCGTCGAAAAATTGCGATTGAAATCCAGCCCGCATTCGCCAACGGCGACCACCTTCGGATGTGTGTGCAAGGCTTTCATCTTGTTTGCCAGTTCTGCATTCCAGCAACTGGCATCATGCGGATGAATGCCCGCCGTTGCGAAAAGGCCGGGATATTGCCCGGAAAGGGCTATCGCCTGCTCGGCGTGCGCCAGGTCCGTGCCCGTGACAATCATTGTATTAACATGAGCAGCATGAGCCCGCGCGATGACGTCATCAAGATCACGATCAAAGCTTTCGTGCGTCAAATTAGCGCCAATATCGACCAACGGAGACGTAGGGCGAAATTGAAGCGCTTCAGGTAAAACGTTATCGACTGCCGATGAAGCCAAGCGTTACTCCTTCGTCGAAAATAGCAAACCAGTATTGTAACGCTAAGCACACGTATCGACTAATGCGCGAAGCTTCCCCTCTACTGCTGTCCATGCGTTACACTGTGCGCCTCACGACGATGGAGGATACTGCGTGACCTTGTTACGACTCGAACAGCTGCAACTTGCCTACGGCACCCAAGTACTGTTGAACCGCGCTGACCTTACGGTCGAAAAAGGCGAGCGGCTGGCGCTGGTCGGGCGCAACGGCACCGGTAAATCTACGCTTTTAAAATTAGTGGCGGGTGATATTCAGGCTGATGACGGCTCGGTTTGGCGAGCGCCTGGCTTGAAAATTGGGGTGTTGGCTCAGGAGTTACCTGAGTCATCGGGCATGACTATTTTCGACATGGTCGCACAGGGTCTGCCTGAAGCGGGCGAGCTGCTGTCTGAATATCAGCACTTGATCAACGATCCCGACCCGGACATGAATCGCATGGCGACGTTGCAAACCCGCATCGAAGCGATTGATGGCTGGTCGTTCCATCAGCGTATTGATGTTGTGCTAACGCGGCTGGGGCTTCCTCCTGAAACTGAGATGAGTTCTCTTTCAGGCGGCTGGCGTCGCCGGGTCGCGTTAGCGCGAGCGCTGGTGTCTGAGCCTGATTTACTTCTACTTGATGAGCCGACCAACCATTTGGACCTGGACACCATTGCATGGCTTGAAGAGCAGCTTCTGGCTTTTAATGGTGCGGTGCTGTTGATTACCCACGACCGGGCGTTTCTTTCCAGGCTGGCGACTAATATTCTTGAGCTTGATCGTGGCAAGCTGGGCCGCTACCCGGGCAAATACGAAGAGTTTCAGGCGCGCAAGCAGCACGAGCTTGAAGTTGAGGCGCGGGAAAATGCCGAGTTCGACAAAAAGCTGGCGCAGGAAGAGACCTGGATACGTCAAGGGGTTAAAGCGCGCCGTACCCGTAATGAGGGGCGGGTACGTGCTCTTGAAGCCATGCGCGACGAGCGCAGCCAGCGCCGTGAACGCCAAGGCACTGCTAACCTGACCGTTGATAGTGGTGAACGTACCGGTAAGCGGGTAGTCGAGCTTAAAGGGGTGACTCAGCGCTTTGGTAACGACGTTATTCTGCGTAATGTGAACCTGGAAGTCGTGCGCGGCGACCGTATCGGTTTTCTCGGGCGCAATGGCGCGGGCAAAACAACGCTACTTAAAATTCTGTTGGGTGAGCTAGCACCGACCGAAGGCAGTGTACAGCTAGGCACGAACCTTAAAGTGGCCTATTTTGACCAGCTGCGCGCAGGACTTGAGCTGGAAAAAACGGTTTATGACAACGTGGCTCAAGGCAGTGACCGAGTCAGCGTCGGTGGCAAGGATCGCCATGTCATGAGCTACCTGCAGGATTTCCTGTTTACGCCTGACCGCGTGCGTCAGCCTGTAAAAGCACTGTCGGGCGGGGAGTCTAATCGTCTGCTCTTGGCCAAGCTGTTTACCCAGCCTGCCAATGTGTTGGTGCTTGATGAGCCGACCAACGACCTGGATATGGAAACCCTGGAGCTGCTTGAAGAGCTGTTGCTGGACTTTGACGGTACGCTGTTACTGGTTTCCCACGACCGAACCTTTATGGACAACGTGGTGACCAGCATGCTGGCTTTTGAAGGCGAAGGCGTTGTCCGTGAATACGTGGGCGGTTACACCGACTGGATACGTCAGGGCGGTAAGCTACCGCCTGCCCCTTGGGAAGGCGCGGTGCGTCAACAAACTGAGCCCACCAGCGCGGCGGTAGAAAAAGCACCCGAGAAGGCACCTGAAGAGCCCGCTAAAAAAACCGTCAAGCTCTCCTATAAGTTTCAGCGCGAGCTGGATGCATTGCCTGCCGACATCGAGCGGCTTGAAGCCAATGTCGAAGCGCTGGAGCAAGTGGTAGGCGATCCCGCGTTTTATCAGCAGGAGGCCAGCGCGGTAACAGCGAAACTACAAGAGCTAGAGCATGCTCAGCAGGCGCTTGAAGCCGCCATGGAACGCTGGATGGAGCTTGAAGCCATGGCCAACGGCGAATAGCGGAAACTCAAGTGTATGTTCCCAAAGGCGCCTGGTCGGTGCCTTTGGGGATAGTAGCTTTTTGAACAGAAGCGTTCGATATGCAAGTAAGGCGCCGAGAATAAGCGCGTGTACTTATTCGTCGCTGCTCTCGCCCTTTTTGCCAACCCGTACGGCGAGTACATCACACTGCGCGCCGTGCAGCACGCCTGTTGACGTTGAACCCAGTAGCAGGGCAAAGCCGTGTCTTCCGTGGGAGCCAACCACAATCAAATCAACGTTATGTTCATCCGCGAAGCGATGAATTTCCGTGTCGGGCATGCCCACCACTACGTGCTGGTCGGCCTTGTCGATATGAGGGGTCGCAATTTCAGCCAGGCGCTGCTTGGCATGATCATCCAATTGGTCTTGAATGCTGGTAAGGTCCATCGGGATATCACCTCCATAGGCGAAACCCAAAGGCTCAAGGGTATGCATAATGGAGATTTTGGCACCATTGTTGCGCTCAGCGATAACGATCGCGCGCTCTAGTACCTTGTGAGAATCTTTTGTTAGGTCAACGGCAACCAGAATATGGTGATAGCTCATGGCTTATCTCCTTGGCGATAATTAACAAAGAAGCAAACTTTGTTAGATAACCTTTACTTTAAGCTGCATGGACAATCTTAACAACGATCTGCGTCATGGTTTTTTAAACGTGTTAAC
>NZ_JBQSXL010000050.1:0-11271 GCF_052378165.1 Halomonas sp. AOP30-A1-24 | reverse complement strand
TTCTTGAAATCATAGCACTTTCAGCCGCTTTCTTTTATACCCTGTGAGAAATCCGGGCTAAAGCGTCTGAGTTATCTAACCCAGGTTATGAAAAGATAAAACAAGCGCTTTTTTTACAAACATTTAATACACCCTGCAAATGTTTTATTTCAAAGCAAAAGCACCTGCCAAACAAGGTTAATAATTACCGAATAAAACAAAAGCTAAACTTTAGACCTTTTCGATCTTAGCAAATTATCAAATAAACTTTATTAAACTTTAAACAACTTGACTATAAAAACGGCGCCAAATTACCAACAAAAGCTTTGGGGACCACTGATCAAGACAATTACGTTAAGTATAACTCAAAAATATATACTAATTTCTTCGTACTATTACTGATAAATGGGTAATACGGACAACTCGACTTTCAACCTCAAGCCTGGTATCGCCCTACGCCACAACGAGCCAACCCTGAATTCAGCCATTAAGCACAGCAGAAGGCCAACCCGCAGGCAAGCATTGGCCATTTTTTATACAGAAGTTTGCCTCCATTGCGCATCGGATCAGTTCTGAAACGTTTTCGTACAATATCTTTACAATAATTATTTGTACACCAATTAACTTTTAGCTATGGTCTGTAGTGTTCGCGGCAAGGAAACCGCTAGCAAGGAAGCGATCGCTCAGGATGAGCTGTAAGATGTCATGGATGGTCAAGGAGACGCAAAGAAGCCCTCGCATCGGGGGCTTCTTTTCGTCTGGTTCCATACCCAGCATTTATTCCTCCCCCACCCATGACGCTTCACTCCTATGCGCATATCCACCTGTTCGAAAGTCCATCTATTCGCAAGTTCATTGCGCCTGAAATAGAATAAAGTTAGCAGAAAGCCACTCGCTTAGCGCCAACGCCTTAGCGATTTTCGTTCAAAGCCTACAGCGACCATGGATAACCAATGGAACTGAGCAGACAACAACAGTGGATCTTCTCACGCCTTTCGCGTTTTTCAGGCGTGGGCCTGGTACTGGGCACGCTCTTCTTTGCGTTTTCGCTAACGCCAAGCCTTATACCTCGCCCACTCATCGCGCAAGGCATCGTGTCGGGGCTAAGTTTTACCGCGGGCTATGCGTTGGGAGTGATGGGGCATGGGCTTTGGCGTTACCTCCATTTACCTGCCCCCAATGCGCGGCTGGAAACGTATTTTCACTGGTTAGCCGCCGCTGTATCCCTGAGCATCGCCGCTCTTTTTTTATGGCGAGCCGCCGAATGGCAAAATAGTATTCGCCAACTAATGGAGATGGAACCCGTTAGCGGCACACACCCCTTCTCCATTGCCTTAATTGCCTTGGGTGTGTTTGCGTTTTTAATGCTTATGGCGCTGCTTTTCAGGCGTACCTTCCGGCTACTTTCACGTAAGTTGGCTTATATTCTGCCCCGCCGAGTGGCCTATGTGCTGGGCACGATCGCCGCTATTGCGCTGTTTTGGCTCGTTATCGAAGGCATTATTTTTTCGTATGCGCTAAAGGTGGCCGACCGCTCGTTTCAGCAGGTAGATGAGCTTATGCAAAGCGACCTTTCTCCGCCTGAAGACCCACTAAAGCCCGGCAGCGCAGAGTCGTTAATTAGCTGGGAAGCGTTAGGCAGTCGTGGCCGACGCTTTGTGACCGAAGGCCCAAGCGGCGCGCAAATCGGTGACTTTCTGGGCGAAGAAGCTCCTGACCCTGTCCGCGTTTATGTGGGTCTTAATGCTGCTGAAACGCCTACCGAGCGAGCCAAACTCGCGCTGGAAGAACTGATCCGAGTGGGCGGTTTCGAGCGTTCTGTCTTGGTATTAGCGACACCAACAGGGCGTGGATGGATAGACCCAGGGTCGCAGGATACAGCGGAATACCTACACCGCGGCGACATTGCCACGATAGCGGCCCAATACTCCTATCTGCCCAGCCATCTATCGCTAATTTCTGAAGCCGATTATGGCGTCGAAAATGCCCGGGCGTTATTTGCAGTGGTCTATGATTACTGGTCCAGCCTTCCCAGTGACGAACGTCCTCGGCTGTACCTGTTTGGGCTCAGCCTGGGCGCACTTAACTCGGATCTTTCGTTTGATCTCTACGATATTATTGATGATCCCTTTAATGGAGCGCTATGGGCCGGCCCGCCTTTCCGAAGCGACACATGGAAACGCATTACGGCTGACCGTGACCCTGGCTCGCCAGCTTGGCTACCCAGGTTTCGCGATGGCTCGGTAGTGCGCTTTATGAACCAAACGCAGGGGCTTCAAGAAGTACCGGGAGAATGGGGAAATTTTCGTATTGCCTACCTGCAATATGCCAGCGACCCCATTACGTTTTTTGAACCCGCTTCTTTCTGGCGTGAACCAGACTGGATGCACACACCGCGTGGTCCCGATGTTTCACCCGATCTGCGCTGGTATCCTGTGGTAACAATGCTGCAATTATTGGTAGACCTTACTACCGAAAGCGCCCCGCCAGGCTTTGGCCATGAAATTGCGGCGGAAGACTATATTGATGCCTGGGCCGCGCTTTCCGAACCGCCCGGCTGGGATGAAGAGTCCCTGAAACGTTTACGTGACTTCTTTATTCACGCCAGGGAGGCAAGGATTCAGCACTAATCCTCAGGCTGTCTAGCTTGAATACCTTTACCGATAGCCAACAGGTAAGCGCGCCGTGAGTATCGACGCTCGAACGTTTTATCGCAACGGGCCGTCTCATCGCCAGCAGGAGCCCAGTAGCTTTGCGCTTATTCGGCGCCAGTTCGATTTTCGCTCCATCGAAATTGGCCGCTGGGTAACCCCTGCTGAGCGCGACCGTGCAGCGGAGCTGTTTCATGATGCGCTGTGCGATTTGATGTTGATTCTACAAGGCCCCGAAACGCTGGTGTCATTACGCGGTTCACTGGCATTGCAGTATGGCAGCGGCGGGCGGCCCGGCGTTGCCGCCCATTACGACCCCGCCCAGCGCAGCTTTGCGCTGGCTAAGAACGCAGGCTCTGGCAGTATTGCCCACGAGTGGTTTCATGCCTTTGATCACTACATTGCGCAAAAGTGTTTCACGGGGCTATCTCGCGATATATTTGCATCAGCCGCCTGGCTGGCTGATGCGCCGCCTATTGTGCACCCGCTTAACCTGCGCCTAATAGAGTGCTTTACGGCCATTCTGCTACAACCCGGCGGCAAGCAGCCCAGTGAGCTTTTTCAGCACTCGGTAGCCATGGACCGCAAGCTGGGACAAGTGTATTACAGCAAACCGGAAGAGCTATGCGCCCGCGCGTTTGAAGCCTTTGTGCAGGACGCGCCGATCAAGAATCACTTTTTGGTTAAAGGCACCAAAGCCACCCCAGAAGCCGAACTTGGCCTTTACCCCCAGGGCAGCGCCCGCCAGCACATCAACACTGCTTTTCAACGCTATTTCAGCCAGTTAGGCCTCGCCTTAAGCCGCCCCCTATAAACCCTGGTTATCAGGTACCAGCCCGTTCATCGTCTCTCTGTTAGTGCAAAACCGTTCACCTACATATCGGCGTTTACAAGACGACTAAGCATAAAGTCTAGGTTGTGCAGCCAAAACAGAGTCACCATAATCCGCGCGACTTTAGTTTATTAACCATTAGTTTAATTCAGGAAGTAGTGAAATACCCTGGATTGAAAATTCACGCTCAAGGAGCTGAAAATGTCGCTAAGCCTAGCGGGCCTGACCGCTATCGCTGCTATTGTAGCCATGCTGTTAAGCGGACGCGTATCGCCCCTGGTGGCCTTCGTCCTTGTGCCTATTGTTGCCGCCATAGTTACCGGTTTTGGTATTGATGATATCGCGATGTTTTATGAGCAAGGCTTCGCACGCGTTATCCCTGTCGCTGTCATGTTTGTGTTTGCCATTCTGTTCTTCGGTATCCTTCAGGATGCGGGGCTATTTGAACCGGTTATTCGCAAGGTGCTGTCAGTATCCAAAGGCAATGTGGTTAGCATTACCGTAGCCACCGCACTTGTTGCCAGTATTGCCCACCTGGATGGCTCCGGAGCCACCACTTTTCTACTAACCATTCCTGCACTTCTACCAACCTACCAGCGCCTGCGTATGAGCCCTTACCTGCTGTTACTGCTGGTCGGTTTGGGCGCCAGCATTATGAATATGCTTCCCTGGGCTGGCCCGCTCGCCCGAATTGGCTCAGTACTCGGCATGAGCCCAAGCGAGCTATGGCGCCCGCTTATTCCCCTGCAGATATTTGCGCTGGTCCTTCTACTCGCACTGGCAGTGGTATTAGGCCTGCGTGAAAATCGTCGTATCAAGCGCCTGCCTTCACTCGACTCTGACTCTGACGCTGCCTTGAATGACACAGCCACCGCCAATATTCAGGAAACCTTCAGAACACAGCCAGCCGCCAACAAGGTGCCCGGCTGGAAAATGGCCTTTAATACGCTGCTGTTATTCGCGGTTGTCGTTGCGCTTACCATGGACACTTTGCCGCCCGCGCTGATCTTTATGATCGGTGTTGCCTTGGCACTACCGGTTAACATTCCCCAGATGGATGGGCAGATGCAGAGCATCAAACGCCATGCGCCCAATGCCCTTGTTATGGCCACCATTATTATTGCCGCGGGCACCTTCCTCGGGATTCTTAATGGCTCCAATATGCTGAGCGAGTTATCGGCGGATATCGTGGCAATTCTACCGGCAGCCGTGGTGCCCTATATGCACATATTGATCGGCATTTTTGGCGTACCGTTTGATCTTATTCTGAGCACCGATGCGTACTTCTTCGCCTTTTTGCCTATCGTGATTGAAGTGGTCGGCAATGCAGGGGTTCCAGCGGTTTCAACCGCGTACGCAATGGTGATCGGTAATATTATCGGCACCTTTGTTAGCCCGCTTGCCCCGGCCGTTTGGTTAGCGTTACAGCTTGCCGGGCTGGAAATGGGCAAACATATCCGGTACTCCTTCGGCATTATGTGGGTCTTCAGCCTTGTATTACTGCTTTTTGGCTACCTTATCGGTGTCATCACTCTGTAGCCCAAAGCTGCGCGATAGCCGCTTGTAAAACGCTGTGAAAAAAGCTCGCTGAGGTATTCCCTCATGCGAGCTTTTTTATGCTTATTTTCAAACGCGGTAGAAAGTAGTCAGGCCTTTAATTACCCGGCTGGCCTGGGAAAGGAACAAATTCGCTATTGTCGTCAGGTGGCAGTTGGAAGCGGCCATGTTCAAAGTCGCCTTCAATCCATGCTTCCTTGGCGGCTTCAAGCTTCTCTTTGGAAGAGGCGACAAAGTTCCAGGAGACATAGCGCGGGCCGTTAAGCGTCTCGCCGCCCAGCAGCATTAAGCGCGCGCCGCGCTCGCCTGCCGTAACGGTAATCGGGTCGCCTGGGCGGAACACCATCATCCGGCCCTCCTCAAACACTTCACCGGCGATAATCACGCTGCCCGAGGTAATATAAACGCCTCGGTCTTCATGGTTATCAGGCAGTGGCAATTTGGCGCCCGGCATCAAGGTAGCATCGGCATAAAACATGTCCGAGAAGGTCTGTACGGGGGCTTTCTCACCCCAAGCCGTGCCTAGAATCAAGCGCACCTCTTTGCCTTCACCCTGCAGTAGCG
The DNA here is from genome assembly GCF_052378165.1 of Halomonas sp. AOP30-A1-24. Lineage (NCBI taxonomy): Bacteria > Pseudomonadati > Pseudomonadota > Gammaproteobacteria > Oceanospirillales > Halomonadaceae > Halomonas > Halomonas sp. AOP30-A1-24. The sequence continues at coordinate 5,688 of NZ_JBQSXL010000050.1, read as the reverse complement.
GCAGTGCGTCCTGGCCCTGGTGCTCAAAGGTGGCGGGTTTATCTTCGTGTTCTTCAGGCAACGCTACCCAGGTTTGAATGCCAAACAGCGAATGGGTTGGCTGCCGACGGGTAATGGGGCTAGTGCGCTCTGAATGCGTCACGCCATTGCCGGCCACCATCCAGTTGACCTCTCCCGGATAGATCATTTGGTTGGTGCCCAGGCTATCACGGTGCTGAAATTCCCCCTTATAAAGGTACGTAACGGTGGCCAGGCCGATATGCGGATGAGGGCGAACATCGATTCCACCTTCCGTTAAGAACTCGGCAGGCCCCATTTGATCGAAGAAAATAAATGGGCCGACCATCTGCCGCTTGGGCGCAGGCAATGCGCGGCGCACTTCAAAGCCGCCCAGGTCACGCGCACGGGGAATAATCAGCGTCTCGATATCCTTCAGACCACCCGCTGATGGGCATTGGGGTTCAATCGTCGGCATCCAACTCATGTGCTGCACTCCTCAATAATAGCGTAGGCAAGGCGGCCCGGCTTTTTCGTTATGTTTTATGACGTAGTAACCGTTATCGATGAAGATAAACCTGCCTTGCTGCCCCAGGTGAGAGAAGCCACTGGCGACAGATTCCGCCGCCAGTGGTTACTCGTAATTACTTGCTCGTCAGCGTGCTGTAGCTGTTCATCAGGTTGCGATAATCGGGAATGTGATTAGCGAACAAGGTACCCAAGCCTTCAACATCATTACGCCAGTCGCGGTGAAGCTCACACGCCGCGCCAAACCAGCTCATCATTTGCGCACCGGCGGCTGACATACGGTCCCAGGCAGCATCGCGCGTCATGGCATTAAAGGTGCCGGATGCATCGGTGATCACGAACACGTCAAACTCTTCTTCCAGGGCAGAAAGTGCCGGAAAGGCAACACACACTTCGGTAACGATGCCCGCGATAATCAGCTGCTTTTTACCGGTCGCTTTAACGGCTTTCACGAAATCTTCGTTGTCCCACGCGTTAATTTGGCCAGGGCGAGCGATGTAAGGCGCGTCGGGGAAGCGCTCTTTTAACTCAGGCATTAACGGGCCGTTAGGACCATTTTCAAAACTGGTGGTCAAGATAGTGGGCAAACCGAAGTACTTTGCTGTATCAGCCAGGGCCAATACGTTATTTTTGAAACGGTCAGGTTCAATGTCGCGCACCAGTGAAAGCAGGCCCGCTTGATGATCAACCAACAATACGGCGGCGTTATCTTTATCTAGACGAACGTAAGGTTTTGACATGATCCACTCCTAGCACTCAGTTAATGGAGCCATCACCATTGGCAGCTCCGGTTGGCCTTGCGACTTACAAAACTGAGTGTAGACGGTCGTCTGCTCGGTGATTAGATGGGAAAATCACAACACACCGTTTCAATTTGAGAACGATAATGACCATCCCCAATCTCAACGACCTGTACTATTTTGTCCAAGTGGTGGACCACGAAGGCTTTGCACCCGCTGGGCGCGCCTTGGGCATCGCCAAGTCAAAGCTTAGCCGACACGTTGGGGAGCTCGAAAAACAATTAGGAGTACTGCTTCTCCACCGTTCAACGCGGCATCTGCGTATGACCGATATCGGCCAGCGCTATTACCTGCACTGTAAAGCCATGCTGGAAGAAGTTGAGGCTGCCCAGCAGGTGATTGAAGAGAGCCAGTCTGGGCCTTGCGGCATCATACGGCTTAGCTGCCCCACCGGGTTACTTAACTTTCATGTCAGCAAGATGCTGGCGGATTTCATGAGACTCTACCCCCAGGTACATATTCACCTGGAAGCCACCAACCGCCATGTAGACCCCCTGACGGAAGGTATTGATATTGCTATTCGTGCCCGCCCTCTACCGTTTGAAGATAGCGATCTGTTCCACAAGGTGCTGTCAGCAAGCAGCCAGTGCCTGGTGGCCAGCCCGAAACTGCTCAGCCGCTATGGGAAGCCGAAAGCGCCCAGCGACCTTACCCACTTTCCCAGTATCAGCCGCGCAAGGCCCATGGAGCAGCACATTTGGCGATTACAGCGCAACGAACACATCGAGGTTATTGAGCATACGCCACGCTTTATTACCACCGACATGACCGCCCTTTACCATGCCACGCTAGCAGGCATTGGTATTGCGCAAATGCCCAAGCTGGTGCTGCCGGGCGCCATTGATTCCGGCCAGCTGACGCTTGTCTTACCGGAATGGGAACTACGCCAAGAAGTGATTCACGCGGTTTACCTTGCACGCCGCGAGTTGCTTCCCTCAGTGCGCGTGTTGCTGGACTTTATGGCGGAACGCTACGCCGAGCTGGAACTATAAATCACTAACGCAATTACATAACACTGGGAGCCGGGTCTATGCTGACGTTACCAACACAGGAGGTGCAATATGGCTCAACAACAGTGTGCTTGCCCGAAATGCGATTGTTCCGTGGACGACCAATCCATTGAGAAAGATGGTCAGAAATTCTGCTCCGAGGCGTGTGCTATTGCCCATACAGACGGCTCCACGGGCTGCGGTCACAACTGTAGCTGCGGAAAACCAGCATAGCCTTAACGTGCCTACAGTAGTCATCATAGCGCCCAGCACCTCTGCTGGGCGCTAATGGGTTAAGTCTCTGCTTTCCTCTGTTCGTTGCTACGCTTAATTTCTACTTTCAGCTTCTACTTCAGTTCCTAATTGGCTTCAGCCCCTTAATCAGCCCACCGGGTAATCATTCCGTATCGGCATGTTCGCCTCGCCACGTGCGAAAAAGCCACCCATGCACTAGCCTTAAAGGCTCTCCACCCTTACAAGGAATGTAATTATGCCTTCTACTACCGTTATTGTTGTCGTGGTTGTCGTGATCGCCGTACTAGGGATTGGCTTTAGCGGCGTTCTGCCGTTTTAAATAGTTTTGCTATTCTAACTACGAGACAACTCAACGACTGCTGGCTCGAATATTGGTAACGTGCGAACAAGGAAGATTAAACTTCCGAACGCTACACAAAATGCCCGCTGAGCCATCAGCGGGCATTTTTCTGTGTGGCCATTTTGTAAGATTATTCGTTCAGCTTTTCGGGCTTGGGCGGGCTGCCTACTTTCACTTTGGTAAGGTCCTCATGAGAAAGGCCGCGCAGCAGCGATAGCATCATGACAAACACCAGGATAAACATGGGCAAACCGACCACGGTAATTACCTCTTGGAGTGCGGTAAGCCCCGCATCACCCGCCAGCACAATCAGCATAGCGGCCAGCATGCCTTCCGAAACACCCCAGAATACGCGCTGATACCAAGGGCCAGGGTCGGCGCTGCCGGTACACAACATATCGACCACCAACGACGCAGAATCTGACGAAGTAGCGAAGAAAATTGCCACGACCACCACCGCCAAGCCCTGGATTAACGTAGCCGCTGGGAAGTTCTCAAAAAACGCGAACATGGCGAGCGGGATGCTTTCAGCCACGGCGGCGGACAAGGCACCCGCCTGGCCCCCCATTGCCTCGCGAGCCGCTGCGCCAATGCCATCAATCTCCATGGCCGACCAACCAAAGATCGCAAACCACACCAGCGTAAACATGGAAGGCGCAAACAGCACACCCAGCACAAACTCACGGATGGTGCGCCCGCGAGAGATACGTGCCACAAAGATGCCGATGAAAGGCGACCATGTCACCGTCCAGGCCCAATAGAACACCGTCCAACTGCCCTGCCACCCCCAGCCGCTGCCATCAGTACTGGTATAGCGGGCCAAGGTGTCATTCCAGAACGCCATCGGCAATAGATTAGTGATGTACAGGCCAAAGGTTTCAACAACGGCACGTAACAAAAACACGGTCGAGCCGGTAAGCAGCACAAACACCAGCAAGCCAACCGCCATGCCAATATTGATATTGGAAAGCCGCTTCACACCGGAATCCAGCCCGGCCACGATTGACCCAACGGCAATGGCGGTCAGCACCGCGATAATAGTCACTTTGGTAAACACCGAATCCGGCACACCCAACAGCTCGGTTAACCCCGCATTGATCTGCTGGGTACCCAAGCCAAGGGAAACCGCGACACCAAACAGCGTGCCCAGAATGGCAAAGATATCGAGGGTTTTGCCGACAGGGCCGTAAATGCGCTCGCCCAGCAACGGGTAGAACACGGAGCTAAAACGCATCGGCAAGTTGTAACGATAGATAAAGTACGCAAACGCCAACCCCGGCATCGCGAAAATCGCCCAGGTATGCAGCCCCAAGTGATAGATCGAAAAGCTCATGGCATCGTCGGCGGCTTCTACCGAAAAGGGCTCGACACCCGGCCTGGGAGGCGTAGAGAAGTGGGAAATAGGCTCGGCAACCCCCCAGAACATCAACACCGTACCGATACCGCCCGCAAACAGCATGGTGAACCAGGAAATGTTGCTATACGCAGGCTTGGCGTCGTTACCGCCCAAGCGAATTGCCCCGTAACGGCTAATCGCCACCCATAGCAAAAATGCCACCCAACTGGTCACCCCTAAAATAAAAAACCAGCCAAGGTTAGTAACCACCCACTCCCGCCCCGCACCAAAGGCACTCCCTATCGCGTTTGGTGCAATCAACAGCGCCACCAGGAACAGGACCATGATGCCTGCAGAGGTGAAAAAAATAGTCGGATCCGTCCGAAGGCCCAGCTTTTTGGCGAGATTATTGAGCATAATCTTTCCTCTTGTCTTTACAACAAGGTAGGGGGTATGGGCGGATTGCGCCAAGGTGCATTAAAAGCTCCTGGAGAAGCTCTTACATGTGTATTGGCGCATTTGTGATGACCTTACGAGCAAAGCTTTTGTCATAAAAATAAATAAAAACAAAAACATACTTCAAAGACCAAATAATCAACCAAGAGGTAAAACAACCATCTCTCAATTAACATAGGCTCTTACATTATTTGTAAGCTTTATCTTACAAATAATTTTAATTTTCCATTACCTTAACCATTTCATTGACATTCAAATTAGAATTCGCTTTTGTGGATTAACTATTTTAAAAATAATCATGGAATCCATATGAGCGAAACCCGTCCTGAATACACATCACAGGGAAAATATGCCCGGTTAATCCCTACTCTGGCTGACAGCAAAAAAGAGGAGCGCGCAACTTCTATACTCTTGGCAGCGCTAATGTCGGTATATGAATTTCGCAAAGCGATGCTTCAATCGATCAACAAACGCGTTGGAGAACGCACAAAGCTTGAGGCTTGGACCGAAGTAGTCTTCAAAAATGAAACCCCAATAAACCAAAAAAAGAGTCCTGATGACCGACCTGATGGGCTTGTCGTTCTAAATACTGGCCGAACGAAGTGGCATGCTTTGGTTGAAGCCAAGGTAGGCAGCGAGACCGTTGGAGAAGACCAGCTATTAAAATATATCAAACAGGCCAAGGAACATGGCATTGATGCCGTTATTACTATTACTAATCAATTTGTCGCCTTCCCGACCCACCACCCTGTAACCATTCCTAAGAAGCATTTACGCTCAGTTGAGATTTTCCATTGGTCATGGACCTACATCGTGACCATGGCCCAACTGCTCCTAGCGCAGGACAAAATAGAAAGTCAGGATCAACGATTCATTCTGCATGAAGTAGTTAAATATCTTGAAGACCCCGGCAGCGGTAAGGCTGGCTTCACCAGCATGAACTCTGAATGGAAGACGGTGGTACAGAGCGCTTTTAACAATACGAAG
>NZ_JBQSXL010000049.1:0-11450 GCF_052378165.1 Halomonas sp. AOP30-A1-24 | reverse complement strand
TTAGGCTCTGTCTGAAAAGTGTCTGCGCTCGACAATACGGCGTTAAAAATTGGCTCAAAATACTCATTTACACATGTAAACTCCGTTTTTTCGCCAATTTTTGCCTTGTCTTGTCTTCGCTCGTCGACTTTTCAGACAAACCCTAGGACCTTGTAGGCGAGAGCCGTGCAGTGAGCTGGAACTTGATCATCATTAAAAGATGTCCCTATTACTCGTCCCAAAAAGGAAACTGCTATGTCTATCGAAAAAATTGCTTACCGCGCCCATGCCCACGCGACCGGTGGTCGTGAAGGCAGTGCCAAGTCGTCTGACGGCGCGCTGGACGTCAAACTCAGCACTCCCAAGGAGCTGGGCGGAGCAGGCGGTGAGGGTACCAACCCGGAGCAGCTGTTTGCGGCGGGTTACTCTGCTTGCTTTTTAGGCGCTCTAAAACATGTTGCCAGCCAGGAAAAAGTAACGCTTCCCCAGGATACCGCCATTGAAGGCAGTGTAGGTATTGGTGCCATTCCTACCGGCTTTGGTATCGAAGTCGAGCTAACAATCAGCCTTCCCGGCATTGACAAGAGCATCGCTCAGGATCTGGTCGACAAGGCCCATATCGTATGCCCTTACTCCAACGCTACCCGTGGCAATATCGACGTTACCCTAACGCTTGCTTAACGTTTTAGCGTTAACCACCCGTTAATTATTAAGCGCACGCTCCACTGCTCCGCTGGCATGCAGGGCAGTGGTATCGTAAAGCGGCACAGCGGTATGTGCTTGCTCTACCAGTAAGGCAATTTCTGTACAGCCTAGAATGACCGCCTGAGCGCCCTGTTGATGCAGGCTGGCGATCACCTTCAGATAGTGCTCACGGGAGTCATCGTTGATCTTCCCTTGGCATAGCTCATCGAAAATAATGCGATGAACCGTCTCGCGTTGCCCCTCCTCTGGCACCACGACCTCAATGCCAAATGTGTCCCGCAAACGCGCCTTGTAGAAATCCTGTTCCATCGTAAAGCGCGTACCCAACAAGCCAACACGCGTTATACCGTCCTTTCGCAGCTGCTCAGCGGTCGCATCAGCGATGTGTAACAGCGGGATGCTGATAGCGTGCTCAATCGCGGGTGCCACTTTATGCATGGTATTGGTGGCCAGCAGTAAAAAGTCAGCGCCTGCTAGCTCAATATTGTACGCCGCCTCAGCAAGAATTTTTCCAGCGGTTTCCCAATCCCCCTGCTTTTGCAGCGCCTCAATCTCAGCAAAATCGACACTCACCATGGCAATTTTGGCCGAGTGGAGACCGCCCAGCGCGTGTTTTACGCCCTCGTTCAAGGCGCGATAATAGCTTTGCGTGGACTCCCAGCTCATTCCGCCCAGCACCCCAATGGTTTGCATGATTGCCTCCCTGGTGACTTATCCGTCATTTTATTACACGGCTAATTATTCTCGCCCCTTGTACCTGCGTTTTACTACCCTCATAGAGTACCTATTACGTTTGAATTGATTATTTTTACCACCGGGCGCTGCCCGCGACACGTCACAGCGAGGCCATGATGAGCGATACGTCTTACACCCCACCGCGCGTTTGGAAATGGGAACCGGGCAATGGCGGTAAATTTGCCAACATTAACCGACCTATCGCGGGGCCTACTCACGATAAAGCGCTGCCCGTTGGTAAACACCCGCTTCAGCTCTACTCATTGGCCACCCCCAATGGCGTTAAAGTGACCATCATGCTTGAGGAGCTATTAGCAAAAGGCATCGAAGCCGCTGAGTATGACGCTTACTTGATCCAAATCGGTGAAGGCGATCAGTTCGGCAGCGGATTTGTAGACGTTAATCCCAACTCCAAAATCCCGGCGTTGATGGACCACAGCACTAACCCGCCTCAGCGCGTTTTTGAGTCAGGCGCTATTCTTCTCTACTTGGCTGAAAAATTTTCCGCCTTCTTGCCCACCGACCCAGCCAAGCGTACCGAGTGCCTTTCCTGGTTATTCTGGCAGATGGGCAGCGGCCCGATACTCGGCGGTGGCTTTGGTCACTTCTACGCTTACGCTCCTGAAAAGTACCAGTACCCTATCGACCGTTACACCATGGAAGTAAAGCGCCAGCTCGATGTACTTGACCGCCATTTGGCCAATAACCGCTATATGGCGGGCGATGAGTACACCATTGCGGATATGGCGATTTACCCCTGGTATGGCGCCCTGGTGAAAAACCGCGTTTACGAAGCGGCTGAATTTCTGGAAGCGCACACGTATACAAACATGCTCCGCTGGGCAGAAGAACTTGATGCACGCCCTGCCGTACAACGGGGCCGTATGGTTAACCGCACATTTGGCGAGCCCAGCGAACAGCTGCATGAACGCCACGATGCCAGCGACTTTGAGCATAAAACCCAGGATAAGCTATAGCGTATAAGGGTTAGCCAAGCAGCTAGCCACGGCATAAAAAACGGCCTTCGGGCCGTTTTTTATATGCGCTCACAAGCTAGTAATAGCAAATCGCTCTCTGCCAGAAAAGGGTGGGTGGCACGAACCGAGACCTCCCATATTTTCAGAAGCGCAGGATAGTCGGCGCGAGTGGCGTTATTTATCGTCACTTGAGCATGGGTCAAGGACCTCAATCCACCAGGCAGGATGCATAGCATCAAAATCTGTGCGGATATTAGCGGGCAGATAGCTGGCGGAATCCAGCACCACAGGCTGCCCATTGATGCGCTGAAATACCACCCAGTGCCAAATTAGCGGCCCGTCCCAAGCCTTCTGTTTTTAGTGAGCCAACCTGGGGCGGATATGTTCGCGCCTCACTTCAACTATCACATGTCGGCGTGGGCGTCAACCTGTACTGTTCGAGCGTAAAGGCGTAAGGTACCTCTTCGGTTCGACCTTGCCACCGCTTTATTGCGTTCGCTATTACGCATCATGGCAAGCGTTGACCTGGCCCCCCTATCTAGGGCTTAAGGTGTTTCCAGCACCTGACGCTTGCAAGTGCAAGGCCAGACTGCCAACCGCAGTCTTATCTCGCTACAGACATACCTAGAAAGATGTTCTGTTTTTTTGCTCACGTCCTGTGGCGACCTTTCCGACAACGGAACGCTGGTTGCTATTTAGGATGCTGGGCTGCAAAACCTATGGGTATTCCATGTACAACGAAAACTTCTATCAATTCTCGACCCTGACGGTCCTCGCTTTACTGGTGTTCTTTTACGGCGGCACTTATCTGCTGACCCTACTGATCAAGGAGAAAAAGGAAAATACCGACGCCTTCATGGTGTCTAACCATCAGATCGGCTTTGGCCTTGGCGCCGCCAGCATGACCGCCACTTGGATCTGGGCTGCCTCCTTTTACGCCGCTGCGACCTCGGGTTATACCTATGGCATCTCAGGCCCCCTGCATTACGGGTTGTGGGGCGCGTTGATGATCCTGTTCATCTACCCCTTTGGCCGTCGCTTTCGCAAGCTGGCGCCCAATGCGCACACTCTGGGTGAGCTGATCCATGCCCGGCATGGCGCCTCCAGCCAGTTGATTCTTGCCTCCTCCAACATACTCGGTAGTATCATCAGCCTGATGGTCAACTTCACGGCGTCCGGCGCACTGGTCTCAGTGCTCTCACCACTCTCCTTTCAAGCCGGGGTGGTGATCGCAGGCGTTGGGGTGCTGTCTTACACGCTATGGTCAGGGTTCCGCGCTTCGGTCCTTACTGACTTTGCCCAACTGATGGCGATGATGGCCATCGCCATTCTAATCATCCCCGCAGTGATGTTCGCAATCGGCGGGCCGGAAACGCTATCGAACGGCATGAGTCTGCTCACTCCAGAACAGGCAAGTCTGTTCTCGGTGGATGCCATCCTCAATCAGGGCGCCCCTTTCTTTGTAGCGGTGCTGGCCTACGCGATTGGTAACCAGACTATCTCCCAACGCCTGTTCGCCGTGCGTGAAGACCATATCAAACCGACCTTTATCACCGCGACCATTGGCTACGGTGCGATTGTTATCGGCTTGGGCATGATTGGCTTGATGGCGCTGATGACCGGCATGGAGCCCATGAATGGCGACATGAACAACCTGATCCCGCAGATGGTCTCGATGTACCTCTCGCCGGTATTTATTGGACTGTTCTTTATTCTGGTGATCGGCTCGCTCTCCTCAACCGCTGACTCAGACCTTTCTGCCATGTCGGCGATTGTCATGGCCGATATCTATGGCAAGAACATTGCGAAAAACAAGCCCGACCCGACCAGGATGCTGTTTATTGGCAGGTTGACCATGATTGTGGCGACGCTGATTGGGGTGATTCTCGCCAGCTTCTCCATGGACATTCTTATCATGCTGATTTTCGTTGGCGCGCTCTGGGGCGCAATTGTCTTCCCTGTGATCGCCAGCTGTTTCTGGAGCCGGGTCACCAACACGGCGTTTACCTCGGCGGTAATCGCAGGCTTGGTGATGTTCTGCATCGCACGATTTGAACTGCTGCCTATGGTCGGCCTAACCGCAGGGCTATTTGAGTTGCTGGCCTCCGTAGGCGGAGGTGTAGTGCTTGGCCTGATGGCCTTTGGATTCTGCGGTCGCCGTGCCGGTTTGATTGTCGGCGCACTCAGCACTCTTGTTTTGGCCTACTTCTGTGTTGGCTTCCTGCGGGACTACACGGTGCTAATGGCCTCATTAATGGCCTACGGCGTAAGCACGATTGTGTGCATTGGCGTCAGCCTGATGAGCTCAAGCAAGTTCGACTTCGCGCAGATTAATCAGGACGTCATCAACTATGACCCGGCTAAGCCTGCTACTCGGGCCTAAGCTCTCTGTGACAAGGGCTGGGCAATAAGCCCTGTGTAAGACGTTGAAATCACTTCATCCGCTGGTGCGCCATAGCGCACCAGCCAAACATTAGGAAAACACATGCAAACTTTTATATTGGCGTTATATGTATTGATCTGGCCGCTAATCTCACTCTCCGTACTGGGCGTCATCGGCCTGGCCACACTAAAAGACATTCTTGCGGCGCGGCGTGATAAACGGGGACTGGTGTAACGTAATAATTAATCGCTGAATAGTGGCAATGCAAACAGGAAAGGAAGCAGGAGTGGCAAAGGATTGCCGTGAGGTGGCTTTTTAGCGCCGATACGTCAAATGCGTCATCACTCAACCCACGTCAGGAAAGTTTTCAAGAATAACGTCAATGACCTCCCTGAGTGTATGTCCTTTTTCCCCCCCAGTTCAGGCGAGTCTTATACGTCATACTCGTCGTGGCGACGATTCCAGCCATACGGCTCAGTTTGTGGCCAGCCTTCTGGAGAATCTTCCCAGGTTTCCTGACGGCCAAACGGGGTCAAGTCTAAATAGGTCCAGAGGCTGCCAAGATATTCGACGCCTCGCGCCCCTGTAAAATAGCTGCGATATATGGCGTTGCCGTCACGAATAAATACACTGACGCCGTGCCTCTCACCTTCCGCAGTCGTTACGCCAATATCATGGTTAAAGTCGCTCTCATAAGACGAGTACCATGGAATAGGATAAGCCCATCCCATACGGGATCTATACTGATTAAGTTTTTCCAAGGGGGCGCGTGACACCATGACTAGCGAGGTATCGCGAGCATGCAGATGAGCCGGGTGAGTCATGGCATCAGCGACCCACGAGCATCCGCCACACCCCGCTTTCCAGTCAGGTGCGTACATAAAATGATACACAATGAGTTGACGGCGCCCTTCAAACAGATCGAGCAGAGACACTGGGCCATTTTCGCCCTGAAACGTATAATGCTTAGCCACCTTCACTACAGGTAATTTCCTACGCTCAGCACTCAGTGCGTCACGCGCGCGGGTTAGCGCTTTCTCTTTTACGAGAAACTGATCCAGCGCTAATTTCCACTCTTCTAAAGATACGACACTCGGCAATGGTTGTTTAGTTGTAGTCATGGTTTTTCTCTCCGGTGTGTTCCGTCGATCCGCACCAACACTGATAAACTTCGCCGAAGTGCTAGCGTACGGGATGCTAATCACTCACGCTGCCAAGCGCCGATTGTAGGCATCAAGGCATTTATGCCACGCTGGTCGGTCGTGACAGCGCGTTAAATAGGAAGTCACATTAGGAAACTCATCTAGAAGATTTGTATGCTGTATTTGACTTAACGCAGCAACCATTAGAATGTCTGGATAGGTAAACTGGTCGCCAAGCAGATAGCGCTTGCGGATAAGCACACCTTCGAGCACTGCGAGGCAGTTCTTGGCCATCTCTACGAGTGCCGGACGCCGCAGCTTTGCCCACTCGGCATCCGCTTCAAATAAATCAATCACGGCAATTTGCGTCATCGGTGGCTCCACTGTATCCAGGGCAGTAAACGTCCATTGCAGGGCTTTAGCGCGTTCTGACTCACTCGTCGGCAGAAGCCTTCCTGATTGCTCCGCCAAGTAGATAACAATAGCCCCTGACTCAAAAATGATCACGCCATCATGGTCAATCGCGGGTACTTTGCCAAAGGGATTGATTGCTAAATAATCAGCGCTATGTAGTTCACCAGCAACATCATCAAGCCCATTAACCTGATGAGGCAGTTCGCACTCCTCTAGTGCCCACAGCACACGTAAATCCCTCGTAATCCCCACCACTTGCGGCGTTACTTTTCCAAATCCATACATCGTAATCATCATCAATTTCCTCACGAAAGCCAATACTTCAAACGGTCTGTGATTGCATGAGCGAACTATCACTAGTCGTTCGAGCGTGAGAGAAATCGACAAGCTACAATGTATTTTTTATTCTCAATGGCCACATAAACGGCGCGAGGAGCGTAAACCTCATAGCCCACTCCGCCGCTACACTTATTTCTGCGTTAACCCGTAAAGGTATTGATATACAGCGCTTCTACTTTATCCCGTGCCCACTGCGTTTTACGCAGGAATTTCAACGACGACTTAATAGAAGGATCGTTGAAGAAGCAGTTCACGTTGATCTCTGCGTACAAGCCGTCCCAGCCGTAACGCTCAACCAAACGCGTCAAGATCTTTTCAAGGCTTAAACCATGTAACGGATTATTGGGTTGTGGATGGCTCATTAGTAATTCCCAGTGGCATTTCAAACGCCCTTTCCAACATGGCAGGCGACAAGCCACGAATGTTAACAGAGGCAGTTAAGAAAGCACGGCGGAATAGCGTTCCGCCATTGGCAACGTACTTCTCTGCAAAGAACCAGTAATATTCGATACATTTCCATTTCCCTGTCATGGTGATGTTGTTATTTAATCCAACGCTACCCTGATTATGTTTAAAGCAACGTAAATTTTATTACGCCAACCTCACCTGCGGACAACTGTCATGGATGATCATCGCGCAAACACGCTGGACAAGCCCACCCGTACGGGCTTGATTTTGCTGGCCGTGGTACAAGGGGTTGCGCTGCTGGCCCTTCATCTGGCGATCGAGCATGAGCACTGGCTGGCCGCTGACCAGCGCTGGCTCAAGGCGCTTTATACCGTAGCAATCGCCCTGCCCGCGTTTTATCTAATCGGCATGGAGCAGCTACGTGATCGCCTCAATTTTCTGCCGCTATTGCTGGCCCCACTGCTGTTTTGGCTGGGCTGGCACCTTGGCTGGGTAGAGCAGACGCCCGAAGCGCTGGAGTGGGCACGGCATCCGTTCACGTTTGCCTTTTGCGTGTCACTTGGCGTGGCGCTTTTCATTCTGGCACTGTTTTTTCGGAGTAGCGCCACTAGCAGAACCTGGCCTACCGCCTATTCACCGCTGCTGAATTACTCCTGGGAATTCACCCAGACGCTTTCACAATTAACGCTGTTTATTGGTGTGTTCTGGGGCCTGTTATGGCTGGGGGCAACGCTGTTTTCGGCTATTGGCGTGCGCTTTTTTGAGACGCTTTTCAGCGACCCCCTGTTTATTTACCCCGTCACCTGGCTGGTGATCGGTTTAACGCTGGTGATGATTCGTAACCGCTTTCGCCTGATCCAAAGCGTGCGGCAGATGAGCGAGGCACTTATCAAAGCGTTACTGCCGCTAGTAGCCCTTATCATTCTGCTGTTTTTTGCCATGCTCCTTTTTACCGGCGTGCAACCCGTATGGGATACAGGCAGAGCCTCCTGCATATTAATGGCGCTGATGTTAACCCTGCTGCTGTTCTTCAACGCGGTCTTTCATCAAGCGCATGGCTTACCCCCCTATCCCACCTGGCTACGCCGTATCATCCTGCTGGCCGTTGTGCTGCTGCCGGTGGGTAGCGTGCTAGCCGCTTGGGCGCTCTGGCTGCGTATAGATCAATACGGCCTTAGCCTGGACAGGCTGTGGGCTGCCCTGCTGCAAGTGCTAACAGCGGCATTTACCGTAAGCTACAGCCTGCTTCTGCTGTGGCGCCGCCAGGCAGCACTTCCCAGCCTACAGCGCGCCAACGTTGGCCTGGCCCTGCTGGTGGCCCTTGTGTTGATCGTGGTTAACACGCCGCTGGCAGATATGCGCCACTGGGTTGCCGAGCAGCAAATCAAGCGGTTGCTGGATGGCCGCACAACAGCCGAGGCGTTTGATGTTAACTACCTGCGCTACCAGCTCGGCCAGCCGGGCACCTTGGCCTTGCAAGCCTTGGTAGAGAGCGAATTTGCCCAATCGCAGCCTGAGTTAGCTCGGCGTATTGAACTTTCGCTCAGGCAAACCGAACGTTGGAGCCAGGAACCACTGGTGGATACTCAGAACCTAGCTGACGTCGCCCAACAGTTCAGGGCAAGCCCTAACGGCGCCACTCTCCCAGAGCCCTTGCTGAACCTGTTGGTTGAGCAGAATTCCGCCTGTTTAAGCCAGACGGAACCCTGCCAGACCCTACAGATAAGCAGCGGCACGCCCTTCCAGTGGCTGGTTTATGAATCTTATAGCGCGGTGGGCAAGGCGTATGGCGAACGCAATGGCGACTGGCTGTTGCTCGGCCATTTGATGCTACTCGGCACGACTCAGCCGCAAGATGACCTAACGTGCCAAACGACTCTGACTATGAATGATCTCGAACGCCTTACCGGGCCAGCCGATACCTACCGGAACGGCAACTGCCTTTATAACCTGCAGCCGACGATTGAAAACGTCAGGCAGCAGCTATCCGCTCAAGGTGAGGAAATATCAGGGGAGTAAGCAGATTGGCAGGTACTTCCCTATTAACGATAAAACTCAACAAAAAATCTTACCGGGCCCAATGGCTTTATATGATGCTTTATCGCTGGCTCTACAACACCATACTGCTCTGGGCTTAGCTCGATGATATCCAGTGCTGGCTCTTGAATGGTGTACTCCAACAAGCCTTCAAGCACCACTATCTTTCCCCACACCCCCTCTTTGGTCGTGTGGTCATTCAACAACCCTGTGGGAACGCTCTCTTCGGTGAATTCTGGCGTTCTTTTATAGGGAGAAACATTGACGGGTAAGTCTTTCATGTTATCGGCTCCTTGTAGCCAAAAACTCGCCGTTTCCGACAGGCACGGTACACGTGGCGAAATCAGGGTCTGCGGAAACCAATGCCACAAAAGATAACATCTCTTCAGCATGAGACGTGGCATTATCAACCACAAGAAGCCCTCCTTCACGAAGAACCCGCTTAATGTCGGGCCACCATGCCAGATACTCAGAACGCTCAGAATCGAGAAAGAGAAGATCGATGCTTGATGCGGAGCAGCGACCAAGTACGGCGCCCGCCTCACCATGAACCTGGGTAATGAACGGAGCAAGACCTGAACGCTCGAAGCTCTTCGCCGCAAGCGAACGTTTGAAATCGGCTTGTTCAACGGTCGTCACATGGCCGTTAATTGCCGCTGCGGCCCAGGCCAGCCAGAGTGTTGAGTAACCGTTAGACGTTCCAATTTCAAGCACGCGTTGAGCATTCGTGGCCCGAACCATCACGGAAAGGAATTCTCCCGTGTCACGGGTGATGTTCAACATGCGGCGAGGCCGGTCGGTGATGGCGCTATCGTTGCTTACACCAAACTGCTCGAGTTCAAGTAACAGCGTTTGTAGCGATTCAGTCACGTTGCACTCCCTTTGTTTAATGCCGCCTTATCTAGCTCGCCTGCCACGCTTCAACCATGCTTCATTCTTTCGCAACCGCCGCCGTGGCCGATCCCATTGCGTTACACTACGCTTGAAGTGATTTTCATACTTTACAGCAGAGGCTCACGTGCGTGCACTTTCCCGCAAAAAACAGATTCTGGGCCTGATTGGCTGGCTGGCACTGGCCTATATTGCCGCCGCCATCGGATCAGTGGCCTCCATCAACGCGGCCTCTTTCTACGCAGAGCTTGTGCAACCGCCCTGGGCACCGCCCGCTTGGCTATTCGGGCCGATGTGGACGACGCTTTACGGCCTTATGGGCGTTGCCGCCTGGCTTGCCTGGCGTGAACCCGGCGCCCAGCTCGCGCTTGTGATGTTCGCCATACAGCTGGCGCTCAACGCCTTATGGAGTTGGCTCTTCTTCGCTTGGCAGCTGGGCGCTCTCGCCTTTATCGGCGTGGCCGCGCTTTGGGTATTGATTTTGATGACGCTGGTGATGTTCTGGCGACTCAAGCCGTTGGCGGGTCTACTGCTGGTGCCTTACCTCGCTTGGGTGAGCCTGGCCTGCGCGCTGACCTGGAGCGTGTGGCAGCTTAACCCGCAAGTGTTGGGGCAATGAAAGCGACGGCGTCGCTTGTCACAGCAGGGCTGAAACCACTCGTAGTCTCAACGGCACGACAACAGGTACAAGAGCCCCCCTCCATCAAACGCCACTTGGGCAAAAAGGCATGTGAGGATTGTTTTACGGGGTATCGAGGCACCCCTCAATCGAATTTTTCAAATAGGAGGCAAGCGCTGCAACGTCCTCATGCTTATCCTGCCATCTATCCTCAATTATCCCCAGATAACCTTCCCGAGCATATTTCAATAGCATTGCATGGTCAGGTGGTGCTTGCCCTTCCGCCCACTCTGCCGCAGCATCTTTAGGAACAATATCGCCAGTGGCCGCTGTCCGCCACATGCGTGCCAAGGTTAAAACCACGTTACGCTCATCGCCCGCAGCGTCGGCCAGAAGAGTGGGCAAGGAGTGGCACATTGCCCGTCTAATATCAGCCATAGGCACAGGCTCAAAAACCTCAGCGGCGCTTCTTCCGTACAGCGAAAGACTGTTATCCCTTACCTTCTTCAGAACAATGGCAAGATCAGGATCACGGGCTGGTTTCGGAACACTTCCGGCCTCGAATTTCGCTCTCAACCACTCCCCGTAAACAAACTCAGCCCGAGGCGGAAATTGCCAAGGAACAACATCAGAAATTGTCACCACCGTCAGCTCTAACGGCCTGATGGCTTGGGAATTCCCAATCGCACCGGATACGCCCATCAACCGAGCAACCAGGGCTTTTCTTTGCCATAAGCCAGGAGGCCTTGAGACGGCGACTAAAATATCTACATCACTTTCGTGCTTTAAACCGCCAACGACAGCAGAGCCGAAGAGATAAA